>JAEWEF010000045.1 GCA_023389595.1 Fusobacteriota bacterium | reverse complement strand
TACTACAGAACTTATCATTTCAACCCCTCTATATTCAGTGTATTTTCAAATATACTAACATAATTTATTAAGTTAGTCAAAATTATTGTTTAACATATTTTCAAAGTCTTCTTCAGTCAATATTTTGATACTTTGTATTTTATTAGCTTTTTCTAATTTAGATCCTGGATTTTCACCAATTATTAGATAATCTAATTTCTTAGAAATTGAAGTTAAAATTTTGCCACCATAATCTTCTATTTTTTTGTTAATTTCACTTCTAGTATAGTTAGAAAGTGTTCCTGTCACTAAAAAAGTTTTATTATCTAAAATATTATTGCTAATATTTTCTGCTGAATTTTTTATTTCAAAATTTATTCCCTTAGATTTTAATTTAGATATAATCTTTAGTTTTTTTTCGTCCTTAAAGAAAGATACTATCTCTTTTGCCATTATATCACCAATACCATTTATTGAAAGTAACGTTTCGTAATTCATATTCATTAAAACGTCTATGTTTTTACTTTCCTTAGCTAGTATTTTAGAGGCAACCTTCCCTACAAAAGGTATGCCGAGTGAATATAGAATTTTATCGTAATCATTATTTTTGCTATTTTCTATAGAATTTAGCAAATTTGATATACTTCTTTCTCCCATCTTGTCTATTTTTTCTAATTCATTTTTAAAATTTTTTAAATCGTATATATCTGAAATATCTTTTATATATCCTAACTTCAGGAATTTATCTACAATTTTACTTCCAAGTCCGATAATATTCATTCCATCCCTAGATGTAAAATACTCTATTTCAGATTTAATTTTCGAAGGGCATTCAGGATTTATACACTTAATGTCAACTTGTCCAGCTTCTCTAACTAATTTCTCATTGCAAGAAGGACAAAACTCCGGTTCTTTTATATCAATTTCTTTCCCATTTCTAACTTCTTTTACACATTTTACAACCTGTGGAATTATTTCCGCAGCTTTTTCTATAAATACTGTATCCCCTATCATTATACCTTTCTTTTTTATTTCTTGAAAATTATGTAAACTAGCTCTTTTAATCTTGCTACCAGATAAAAAAACCTCTTCTAATTCAGCTACAGGAGTTACTTTTCCTGTTCTTCCAACTTGCCATGTAACATCTAATAACTTTGTTGATATTGTGTTAGCTGGAAATTTATATGCAATTGCCCATCTTGGTGTTTTGCTTGTATTACCCAATTCATTCCACAAATTCAATTCATTTATTTTTATAACTAGGCCATCAGTTTCATAATCTTTTTCTTTTCTATTCTCTTCCCAATAATTTATTCTTTTCTCTATTTCATCAGCTGAATTTATAACTTCACAAACCCCAGTAGTTTTGATATTCAATTCTTCTAAAAATTTTATTGATTCATCGTGCTTACTAAAACCATATTTTTCTGCGTCAACTAAAAAATAAAAATATGCGTCCAATTCTCTTTCTTTTACAACTTTTGGATCTAATTGCCTAAGTGTTCCACTAGCTGCATTTCTAGGGTTAGCAAATGGCTCTAAATTATTTTTAATTCTATTATTGTTTATTTTTTCAAAACTAGAAATCGGAAGAACAACTTCTCCTCTAATTTCTATATCTATTTTTCTTCTTAATTCCTTTGGTATCGATGAAATTTGAAATATATTTTCAGTAACATCCTCTCCAAATTCTCCATCGCCCCTTGTCAATGCTTGTACTAATTTACCATTTTTATAAAAAACGCTTATCGATAATCCGTCTAATTTTAATTCTAATGCAAATGACACTTTTGTATCTACAACTAAGTTTTTATAAACTCTTTTTATAAATTCTACGATTTCTTTCTTATTATAAGTATTAGCTAAACTAAGCATAGGAACTTTATGTTTAACCTTCCTAAATTTATTATCAGAAATATTATATCCAACTTTAGATGTTGGAGAGTTAACATCTTTATATTCAGGATATTTTTCCTCTAATTCTTCTAATTCTTTTATCAAATCATCATATTCAACATCAGAAATTATACTTTCATCTTTGGAATAGTAATATTCGTTATACTTGTTTATTCTCTTTCTTAAATCTAATATTTTTTCTTGTATAGTCATAAATTCTCCTGAATAAGTTAAATTATTTTTTTATTATTTGTACTTCTCCAACATTGAAATATTTAATTTCATCATTTATACAGACTGATAATCTCCCATCATAATCAATATCAAAAGCCTTACCTGAGTATTCTTTATCTAAAACTTTTACTATAATATCTTTATTTTTTAAAAAATTTTTTTCGTTAATTTTTTCTAATATTTTACTCCAATTTCCTAGTTTAAAGGATTCAAAATTATTAATGAAATCCCTTATAACTAATCTTATAAACTCTTCTATGTCATAGTTTAATTCTAAACTGATAGCAATATCTTTTAAATCATCTTGTATTTTATTATTTAAATTAACGCCTATACCTATAATAAGTTTTCCATTTTTTCTTTCAATCAATATTCCAGAAACTTTTTTGTTTTTTAAATATACGTCGTTCGTCCATTTAAATTCATACATATCAGGTTTTAATTTATCCAATGTTTCTAACAAAGAAATCCCTACTATTAAAGGTAATTTTAAATAATCGTTTACAGTTAAAGATTTATCTTCTTCTAATATAAAACTAAATAGGGCCATTCCTTCACTAGATACCCACGTGTTACCTCTTCTTCCTCTGCCAGATGTCTGATTTTTTGCAACTATAACATCATAGCTTTCTAGCTCATGTATATTCTCTTTTGCATAATTATTAGTAGAATCAATTGTATCAAATTTTATAAAGTTTAAATGCATTTTTTTCTCCTAAATATATCTAAAAACTATATATACTGACGCAATTAATAAGTTTTCTAATGCTATTAATCCTCCAAATTTAAAAAATTTGACAAAATCTATTTTACATCCAGATTTTTTTGCAGCTCCTACCGCAACAACATTAGTTGCAGAAGCTAAAATTGTTATATTTCCTCCAAGACATGAACCAAAAGAAAGAGCCCACCAAAGAGTATTACCTATATCTATGTTACTAAAAGATGGCTGCATTAAATGAATAATTTTTGAAAAAGTAGCAGCATTAGCTACGTTTCCTATTATAGATGTAAAAAGAGCAGATAACCATATAACAGATATACTTGCTAAAGTAAAATTACCTCTGCTAATTAAAATTAATTTATCTCCTATAAATTGCAATATTCCTAAATTTTCTATCCCTTTAACCATCATAAAAAGACCTATAAAAAAGAATAATGTTTCCCATTCTACTTCTTCAAAAATTTCTTTTGCCGATTTCTTACTTATCAACGCCAATAAAAATGCTCCAGATAAAGCAATTATAGCAAGTCCCTTATCTATAAAATTATTTATCACGAATCCTATAATTACTAATATGAAAATTACAGTTGCACTTTTTAATAAATTAATATTTTTAAGTGTTCTTGAAGGATCAAGTTCCATTATAGTTGCTTTTAACTCGTTTGATACAACCATATTTTTCCCATAAATCAAATAAACTGTAATTAAAAGTGAAGTCATTGATAATATAGCTACCGGAGCTGTATTTAACAAAAATTGATTAAATGTTAAATTACCTTCGGCACCTATGATAAGTTGAGTAGGATCTCCTATAAGTGTAGATAATCCCCCTATATTTGCTGACATTACTTCAGTTATAACAAAAGGAAAAGGGTCTAACTTTAATTGTTTTGCTAATAATATAGAAACTGGAGCCATCAATAAAATAGTAGTAACATTATCTAAAAAAGCGGAACACAACGCTGTTACAATTGACAATAAAATAATTAACTTAAATGGTTCTCCTCTAACTAGTTGTGCAACCTTTATCGCAAACCATTGAAATACACCGGTTTCTGATATTAATGAAACTATTATCATCATTCCTATTAGCAAAAATAATATTTCTAATCTGCTTGAAATAGCTTCCAATGCATTTTCCTGGTTTATTATTCCAACCAAACTCATTAAAAGACCGCCTATCATTGTCGCCAATGGAGAAGAGACTTTTTCAGTAATTATAAGATAAAACACAGATGCAAAAATTATTAGCCCAATTATAATTAACATGTATATTCCTCCTAAATATGTAAAACTTTTTTTATTATGTCGTATCTATTTACTGCTCCACAATATTTTTTATTTTCTACTACATATAACCTATTACTATGTTTATGAACAAATTTAAAACATATTTCTAATATAGGTGTTTTTTTATCAATTATCATATCTTCATTTGATTTTCTGTATATATCAGATATATTTGTTGTAGTTTCATTTATTAAATATTCTTCAAATGGTTCTCCAACAGTCAAAAAATTTAAATTATCCATCAGAGATAGGTGATCCGGCATCCCAAATTCTATCAATTCTTTTTCAGTTATCTCCCCTAAAAAATCTCCATTTTCTGCCACAACTGGTAACCCTGTTCTTTGTTCCAATATTAATCTAGATGCTACTTCTTCCAAAGTATCGGTTTCCTTTACAGGAATTACTTCGGCACTCATAACATCTTCTGCAACTATTCTATGTTCAACTTCTATATCTTCTATTTTTAGTAATGATATTATATTATTTATATTGTGTTCGTTTTTTATTTTTTCAAGGATATCTGGATGTTTTGAAGCAATTTTTGAAATAACACTCATAGATTTAAGTAAATTTTTATTTTTTAAAACATCAGTTATTAACAAAAACACTAATTTTACTTCATCTGTTTTATTTGTAGCTCCAATTTCAGCGATAATCGGTGTATCCAATACAGCTATTCCTATTATAAAATCATCAAAGTTTTTTAATCTAGTATGTGGCAAAAATATACCGTCACCCATAGCCGTAGAAATTTCTCTTTCTCTTTTTAAAATATTAAATAAAATCTCTTCTTTTCTTGTATAATACATTGTCCCTTCAGCGGCTATTCTATTAACCATCTCAGTTATTACTTCTTCCTTATTATTTGCTTTTATATCAGTAAAAATATACTTTGGATTTATATAACTAGAAAACTTCATATTACTCTCTCCTATATTATTTCATTATCAATAAAAGGATTCGAAACCCGAACCCTTTTAAATTATCTTATTTTTGAAATTAATAACATACCATAAACTGGACCACTATGACTTCCTATAGTAGCTCCTATTTCAATTTTTTCCCTAAACTCTATTTTTCTATACTGATTAGCAGTTTTTCTTAAAGTATCCGCATTTATTAATTCTTTAGTAGTTCCTCCCCATCCAGTATATAAAATACAACTAGATTTTTTCCCTTCATTTTTTATTACCTTTTGCATATAAGACAACGGTCCACTATCTCCAAAAGTTTTTGCCGCTAGAGATAAACTACCATCTTCAATTGTTATAATAGGTTTCATTTTTAAAATTCCACCTATAGTCGAAGAGAATTTACTTATTCTTCCACCTTTTTGTAAGTAAGTCAAATCTTCTACTGCAAATAAAAATTTTAATTCTTCAATTGATTTTGTATTTTCGATTATTTCTTCAAAGCTTATATTTTCTTTCGACATTTTGGCAGCTTCTATAACTCTATGTGCTAACCCAAACGAAACAGATTTTGAATCTATAATTTCTATGTTAGATTCTTTTCCTGTCATTTCTCTAGCTATTTTAGCGGCCAGGTATGTCCCACTAAGTTTGCTTGATATATGTATAGATACTATATTATCATAACCTCTTTTAAAAAGTTCTAAATAAACATTTTTAAAATCTGTAGGAGAAGGTTGAGCTGTTTTCGGTACAACTTTCTCTTTTATTAACTTTTGCCAGAACTCTTTTTTACTTATATTTATTCCGTCTTTAAATGTTTTATTTCCGAAGTTAATTTTCAAAGGAACAATACTTATAGGTAAATCTTCAACTAAACTTAATTCTAAATCACTAGATGAATCAGTAACTATGGCGGTTCTTGGCTGATTAGGACTTCTTTTTTCAACATAAATGTAATAAGGATAATTTTCTTGATTTGTTTCAAATTGATTAAATTCTCTACATTCTAAACCATTTAGAAATTCATCAACTTTTATATCTCCGTTTTTACCTCTTGCAGAAATTATTCTAAGTGTATTTTCATCAACAATTTCTCCCATTACTCTTTTGATTATAGAATATAAAGAAGTATCAGAATATCTGATTTTACCATTTATTAACGCTATATAATCTCCAGATTTTATTTCTAATCCTTCAGAGGTAGTATTTCTTACTGCTTGAGTTATTTCTATTGAATAATTATATGTTCTTTGTTTAAGAACATTTTCTAAATTAAAATGTCTACTTCTTATAAAATAATGCCCCTC
>JAEWEF010000070.1 GCA_023389595.1 Fusobacteriota bacterium | reverse complement strand
TATCACAATATTTATTTTGTGTCAAGAATTTTTTTATTATTTTATATTTTTATTTATAATATTTTTATAAACTAATAATTAAAATTTTAAAAAATATATAAAAACTACTATTCCGAGTAATATTCTGTATAAACCAAAATAACTAAATTTTCTTTTTTTAATAAAATTCATAAACCAATTTATAGATATATACGCAACAATGAACGAAATTAAAACTCCTAGTAAAAGAAACATCGATTCTTCAAAAGTGAAATTAAACCCACTTTTTACTAGTTTTAATAATGTTGCTCCAAACATAGTTGGAACAGCAAGAAAAAAAGAAAATTCAGCGGCAATAGTTCTTGAAATTCCTAGTAATAAAGATCCTATTATGGTAGCTCCAGACCTAGAAGTTCCTGGAATCATGGCTAAACATTGAAATGTTCCTATAAAAAAAGCTTCTCTGTAAGTAATTTTTGTAAAAGAATTTATTTTATAGGCTCCATTATTTTTAGGACTTTTATTTTCTATAATTATAAGCAATATCCCATAAAAAATTAGTGATGCAGCAACTACATAAACATTATCTAAAAAATAATTAGATATGTAGTCATCCAATATAAGTCCTATAAAAACTGTTGGTATTAAAGCAGCAATAATTTTAAACCACAAATTCATAGTTAGTAAAAAATGTTTTTTATCGTATCCAAAGGGATTAAGTTTTTTGAAAAACTTTACTAAAACAGCTAAAATAGCTCCAAATTGAACTATTATTAAAAAATTATTCATAAATTCTTTTGAAAATAAAATAGAATTTATGATTCTCTCTACTATAATCATATGACCAGTGCTGCTTATAGGTAAAAATTCTGTTATACCCTCAACAACCGATAAAGTAATAATAATTAAAATTTTTTCAAGCATTATTATCTCCCAATATAATTTCTAATTTTATCGTATTCTTCCATTGATATATAACATTTTCCAATATTTATATTTTTTTTATTTTTCCCGTGAAAATCTGATCCACCAGTATTTAGCAATCCATATTTTTTAGATATTTTTTTTAAAAGATTAGTTTCTGATATATTTGCACTAGGATGATAAACTTCTATAGCATCAAGTCCTTTGTTTTTTAAATCTTTTATCAATTTTTCGATAAAATCTATGTTATCAGATATTAATTTTGGATGAGCTAAAGAAACAAAAGCATTATTATCTTTTAAAATTTCTAGTACTTTATACGGAGAACAATCTTCTCTTTCTACATACGCCTTTCCTCTTTTTGATAAATATTTATCAAATATTTCTTCTATAGATTTTGAATACCCCTTATTAATCATTTCATTTGCTATATGTAGTCTACCCATTACACTACCTTTCATTTTTGTGAGTATTTCTTCATAATTAATATTAATTCCAAGTTTATTTAATTTTTCTATCATATACTTATTTCTTATATTTCTACTATAAAGCAATGCATTTGTTCTTTTAATAAAATTTTCATCTTCTAAATTCAAAAAATATCCTAATATATGTATTTCATTATTCCCTATATTACAAGAATACTCTATCCCTTTTATAAACTCAATTTTATTAGTATTCGCTATTATTTCTGATTCTTTTAATCCATCAACAGTATCATGATCTGTAAGAGCCACTGCATTTAAATTATTTTTTTTCGCTTCTAGTATTAATTCTTTTGGAGATAATGTTCCATCAGATATATATGAATGTGTATGCATATCTACCATATTTTTCACCTATAAATAAATTAAATTTTTATTTTATACTTAAAATAATATTATTAAAAAAGGGATAATAAAATTATCCCTTATAATTTATTATATTTTAATATCACATTTTATTTTTGTCAAAAATAAATAATACTTGTGATAGAGTTATCGTCTAAATATTAATTCTGTTTTTATGTTTCTATAAACTTTCAACGAATGTTTTAATAAACCAAATAGTTGTAGGTTGATATATTATGTCAACTAAAAACGCACCAACAATTGGAACAACCATCATTGCCTTTCTAGACATTCCATACTTTTCGTTTATTGCAGTCATATTAACAATCGCTGACGGAGTTGCCCCAAGACCGTGACCACAAAGTCCGGCACACATAACTGCAGCATCATAATTCGATCCTAAAATTCTAAATACAACGAAATAAGCAACCAAAATCATAAATATAACTTGACAGGCTACAACTATTACAACTCCACCTATCAATCCAGAAAGTTCCCACAATTTTAAAGTCATTAATGCAAGTGATAAATATAAATTTAGCATTACATTTCCTACACCATCTACTAAAGAAAAATTAAAATTGTAAAATTTTATTTTTTCGTTTAAATTTCTTGCTATTACAGCTACGAACATTGCTCCTACATAGGTAGGGAAATCCATTCCTATTAATTTCCCTATCATTCCAGAAATCCAACTACCTATAGCCATACATACCAAAATAACTGTTATATTTTTTATTACATCTATATCTGATAATTTCTCAGAAGTTTCAGCGTTAATATCATTTATAGAATAGTCTAAAGTTTCTGTATTATCAGGACTTAAATTATGTTTTTCTATTAGTTTTCTTCCTAGAGGACCTCCTATTAAAACTGCTGATATTAATCCAAAAGTTGCTGCAGCCGCTCCAACAAGAGGAGCAATTTCATATCCCATTTTTGAAAAGCTTGTTCCATATGCTAAAGCAGCTCCGTGTCCCCCTATCATAGAAATAGAACTTGAAAGCAATGCGTAAGGGGCAGCTACTCCTATTGCTTTTGAAAGACCTATTCCTATTAAATTTTGAAAAATAGAAATTATTCCACATACAATCCAATATACTATTAAAAGTTTTCCACCCTTTTTTAATAAAGAAAAACTTGCTCCAAGACCTACAGTTGTAAAAAATGCAAGCATAAAAGTAGATTGGAATATATTTTCAAAATTAAATTTAAAAACATTCGTACTATGTCCTATCCAGGTTACAAACATGAATAAAAATCCTCCAACAACTGGAGCTGGAATACAATATTTATTTAAAAAAGTTAGTTTTTTCTTTACATAATATCCTAAAATTAGTAACACAGCAGCCAACGCAAGAGTCATTGTTGAGTTTAAATTAATATTTAAACTTCCTTCAACTATTTCAAAAATCATAATTACCCCCAATATATTTTAATATAAGCGTATTAATCAATAAAATTTTTGATTAATTTTAATTATCTCCCACAACATTTTTCATATGGTTTCCCACTACCACAAGAGCACATTTGTTTATCAGAAGTGTATTCTACGTTATCTATTTTTTCTTCATGTGTTTCAAGGTTTTTATCTTCTTCTCTTTTTATTACTATTTTAAACAAGAAAGAAGTTACTTGCTCATGTATTTTTTCTATCATATTTTCAAAAATTTCACCAGAAAGTATTTTATATTCAACTATAGGATCTCTTTGGCCGTATGCTCTTAAATAAATAGCATTTCTAAGGCCATCTAGCGATTTTAAATGTTCTCTCCATTTTCCATCAACTACTTCAAATAAAATATATTTTTCTAGTCTTCTCATCATGTCTTGTCCTATTGTTTCTTCTTTTTGGTTATATATATCCATTAATTTATTAAATATATATTTTGCATATTCTTCTTTAGAGTTCTTAAGATAAGCTTTTTCATCTTCAACTTGATATCCATAATAATCTCTTAAATATTTATAAAGTTCTTCTACTTCCCATTCGTCCCTACTATCAGCTGCAAACTTTTCATAAACTACTCTTGAAATATTTGATTCAAGCATATTCACTATATCTTCTTTAATATTTTCTTTTGTAAGAACTGAATTTCTACTATTATATATAGCCGTTCTTTGTTTATTCATCACATCATCAAACTCTAATAGGTTCTTTCTTATACCAAAGTTTCTAGATTCTATTTTCTTTTGTGCTTTTTCTATAGCAGATGTAATCATTTTATGAGTTATAGGCTCGCCTTCTGGATAATTTAGTTTTTCCATCCATGTTTTAACTCTTTCAGAAGCAAACAATCTCATCAAATCATCTTCTAAAGAAAGGAAAAATTGCGACTTACCAGGATCCCCTTGTCTTCCAGATCTTCCTCTTAACTGATTATCTATTCTTCTAGACTCATGTCTTTCTGTTCCAAGTATAAATAATCCTCCTAATTCTAAAACTTTTTTCTTTTCCTCTTCACATTGTTTTTCATATTTTTCTAAAGTTTCTTTAAATTTTTCATCATTTCTATCTTTTACTTCAGACAACGCCATAAATTCTGGATTACCACCTAACATTATATCTGTCCCTCTACCTGCCATATTGGTTGCAATAGTAACAGCCTTATATCTTCCTGCTTGTGCTACTATTTCGGCTTCTTTAGCATGGAATTTGGCGTTTAAAACATTGTGAGGTATTTTTCTCTCTTTTAGCAGTTCAGATAGTTCTTCAGAACTTTTTATTGATATAGTCCCAACTAAAACTGGTTGACCTACATTATACAATTCTTCTATTTTATTTATTATAGCATCTATTTTTTCTTTCTTAGTTTTATATACTAAATCTGGTTGGTCTATTCTAATAACTGGTAAATTTGTAGGAACAACAATTACTTCTAATCCGTATGTGTGTACAAATTCAGTAGCTTCAGTTTCAGCTGTTCCAGTCATTCCAGATAATTTAATATACATTCTGAAATAATTTTGTAAAGTAATTGTAGCTAGAGTTTGATTTTCTCCAGCAATATTCACTCCTTCCTTTGCCTCTATAGCTTGATGAAGACCATCGGAATATCTTCTACCTTCCATAGCTCTTCCAGTAAATTCGTCTATTATTACTACTTCTCCATCTTCTCTAACTAAATAATCTCTATCTCTTTTGAATAACTCTTTAGCTTTTAAGGCTTGATTAATATAATGTGTTATTTCAACATGCTCAGGAGAATAAAGATTTTCTATTTTTAAAAGTTGTTCAACTTTTTTAACCCCTTTTTCTGTTAAAACTATATTTTTTGCTTTTTCATCAACTTCATAATCTTCCCATATAGTGTCATTAATTGGTATAGATCTCTTCTCCTTGATATCTTTTATTTTTTCAGTTTCAAAACTTCTTTTAAGTAAAGATACAACTTGATAAGATATTTGATACCATCTAACTCTGTCTTCAGCAGCTCCAGATATAATAAGAGGAGTTCTGGCCTCATCTATTAATATTGAGTCTACTTCATCGACTATACAAAAGTTTAATTCTCTTTGTACTTTATCTTCAATATTAGATACCATATTATCTCTTAGATAATCGAAACCAAATTCAGAGTTAGTTCCATAAGTTATATCTGAATTATAAGCTTTTTTTCTTTCTTCTGTACTAAGTCCATTAACTATGGCTTCTGATGTAAGTCCAAGAAATCCATACAATCTTGACATTTGATCTCTATCTCTTTTTGCAAGATAGTCGTTAACAGTTATTACATGAACTCCTTTCCCTAAAAGAGCATTTAAATAAACGGGACAAGTAGCAACTAAAGTTTTTCCTTCTCCAGTCTTCATTTCTGTTATTTTACCTCTATGTAAAACTATTCCTCCAACAAGTTGTACATCATAGTGTCTAAGTTTAAGTATTCTTTTAGAAGCTTCTCTAACAGTGGCGAACGCTTCAATTAATATATCATCTAAAGTTTCTCCATTTTGCAACCTATTTTTAAATTCATTTGTTTTATTTTGTAAATCTTTATCTGAAAGTTTTTCATATTCTGGTTCCAATTCATTTATCTTCTTCACTATTCCCATCATAGATTTTACTTCTCTATCATTTTTTGTTCCAAAAATTTTCTTTACTACAGAACTTATCATTTCAACCCCTCTATATTCAGTGTATTTTCAAATATACTAACATAATTTATTAAGTTAGTCAAAATTATTGTTTAACATATTTTCAAAGTCTTCTTCAGTTAATATTTTAATAGTTTGTATTTTATTAGCTTTTTCTACTTTAGATCCTGGATTTTCACCAACTATTAGATAATCTAATTTCTTAGAAATTGAAGTTAAAATTTTACCGCCAAAATCTTCTATTTTTTTGTTAATTTCACTTCTAGTATAGTTAGAAAGTGTTCCTGTCACTAAAAAAGTTTTATTATCTAAAAGATTATCGCTAATATTTTCTGCTGAATTTTTTATTTCAAAATTTATTCCCTTAGATTTTAAT
>JAEWEF010000038.1 GCA_023389595.1 Fusobacteriota bacterium | reverse complement strand
CTCTTAGAGCATTAAATTGTTTTATAATAAAAGGGAACGATAGAATACTCGTTATAGATAGCGGTTTCGATCATCCAGAAACTGAAGAAATATTTTTTAAAGGTCTGGAAGAAATAGGTGCCGAAATTGGTAAAACTGACATGTTTATAACACACTTACATGCTGATCATTCTGGTCTAGCTCTTAAATTTCAACAAAAATACAAAGGTAAACTTTACGCAAGTGAAACAGATTTAAAATTTATAAATAATATGCACAAAAATTTATATGGTGGAAATTTTGTTCCAATGCTTAAACTTATGGGAATAGAAGACGGTGTAGAGTTCTTTAAAACTCATCCAGGTCTACTTTATTGTGTTAAAGAAGATATAGATCCAATCATAGTAAAAGAAGGAGATAAAATAAATCTTGGAAATTTTAATTTAGAAGTAATAGCAATAGACGGCCACACTCCTGGTCAAGTTGGACTTATAGATAAGGAGAAAAAAATTCTTTTTTCAGGAGATCACATACTTAATAAAATAACTCCTAACATAAGTTTCTGGGGATTTGAATATGGAGATGTTCTTGGTACCTATTTAAAAAACTTGGATAAAATATACAATCTTGATGTAGAAAAAATATTTTCTGCTCACAGAGGTATAGTAGAAAATCCTAAACTTAGAATAGACGAACTTAAAAAGCATTATGCAGACAGATCAGCAGAAGTTTTAGAAATACTAAAAGAAGGCGGAGAAAAAACTGCCGTCGAAGTTGCGTCTGAAATGCACTGGGATTATAAAGCAAATAGTTTTGCAGAATTTCCAAACAATCAAAAGTGGTTTGCTGGCGGAGAAGCTCTTGCAAACTTAGAACATTTAAGAGCTCTTAAACTTGCTGATTATAAAATAGAAAATGGAGTTGCAAAATATAGAGCTATATAGAGGTGAATAATGAAAAAGTTATACGGTAGTTTGCTATGTGAAGACTGTGTTGAAGCCATAGAATTTTTAGATAAAAAACAAATAAAATATAAATTCATTGATATATGTTCAAGTATGTCTAACTTAAAAGAATTTTTATATTTTAGAGATCATAGAAATGAATATGAAGAAATTAAAAAAGAGGGATATATAGGAATTCCATTAATTGTTGATACAGATGACAAAATATATCTTTTAGAAGATATATATAATATAAAGGAGGAAAACTAATGAATAAAATTAGAATAGTTTATTACAGTGGAATGGGTCATACTTATGAAATGGTACAAGCTTTTGCGGAAGGAGTTGAAAAAGCAGGTGCCGAAACAAAAATTTATAGAGTTACTGAAAAAGAAAATCTTGATTACGAAGATATATTTTCAAGTGATATATTAGTTCTTGCAAGTTCAGCTTGCGGTGCCGAAAGTATCCAAGAAAAAGATTTTATTCCATTCATAATGGATAATAAAGAAAAATTTAACGGAAGAAAAGTTATTCTATTTGGATCTTGGGGATGGGGTAACGGAGAATATCTTGATATCTGGAGTAAAAATCTTTCTAAACTTGGTGCAATAGTACACGAAGAAATTATTACTGCTAACGAAAATCCTGAAGAAGATACTTTAGAAGAACTTAGAAAACTAGGAGAAAAAGCTGTAAATCTATAATTAAAAATCCTCGTTTATACGAGGATTTTTTTATTTATTTTCTGATTTCATGTTTTCTATATACAAATCGTTTCCATAAATATCATTTACAACTATGGCTGGAAAATTTTCAACTCTTAATTTTCTAATAGCTTCCGGGCCTAAGTCTTCATATAAAATAACTTCACATTCTTTAATAGTTTTTGCTATAAGTGCCGCTGCTCCTCCTACTGCTGCTAAATATACAGCCTTATTCTTCTTTATAGATTCTCTAACGGAACTATCTCTTGCTCCTTTCCCTATCATTCCTTTCAGCCCTAAATCTAAAAGTGTCGGAGTATATGCATCCATTCTATAACTTGTTGTAGGGCCAGCACTTCCTATAACCTGTCCCGGTTTTGCAGGTGCAGGACCAACATAATAAATTATTTCTCCTTCAATATTTATAGGTAATTTACCTGTTTTTTTATATTCATCCACAAGTCTTGCATGAGCAGCATCTCTTGCAGTATAAATGTATCCACTAATTTTAACTGTGTCTCCTATTTTTAAATTTTTTAAATCTTCAAATTTTAAAGGAGTTTTTATTTTATGTTCCATATATCCTCCTAAATTATCATTTCTTTATGTCTTGCTGCATGGCAATTTATATTTATAGCTACAGGTAACGCAACAATATGACAAGGAAAAGTTTCAATCTTTACTGCAAGTGCAGTAGTTTTTCCACCAAGTCCAAGCGGTCCAACTCCAAGTTCATTTATTTCTTCCAATAATTCTTTTTCGAGTTTTGCAACTATAGGATCTGTACTCGTATCATTTATATCACGCATAAGAGCTTTTTTAGAAAGATATGCAACAGTTTCAAAATTTCCACCTATACCTATACCTACTACAATAGGCGGGCATGGATTCCCTCCAGCATTTTTAATTGTATCAAGTACAAATTTTTTAATACCATCAACTCCGTCAGACGGTCTCATCATCTTGAGTGCACTCATATTTTCTGAGCCGCCACCCTTAGGTGCTATAATTATTTTTATTCTATCAGAATTACTAACTAATTTAAGGTGAATTATTGCAGGAGTATTATCTTTTGTATTAACTCTATCAAGTGGATGTCTTACTATAGATTTTCTTAAATATCCATTAGTATATCCTCTTCTAACTCCTTCGTTAATAGCTTCATATATATCTCCATTTAATTTTACCTCTGTTCCGACTTCAACAAAAACTACTGCGGTTCCAGTATCTTGACACATAGGTACAGAATCTTTTTTTGCAATTTCATCGTTTTCTATTATTTGTGATAAAACACTTTTTGCTACTTCCTTCGTTTCGTTTTCATATGATTGTTTTATCTTTTCTAATAATTCGTCACCTATGTAATAGTTTGCTTCTATACACATTTTTTCAACTGCATCAGTAACCAATTTTAAATCTAATTCTCTCATATAAACTCCTTATTATAGTTTAAGTGTTTTTAAGTATTGTTTTCGTTCATCATTTATTCTAAAACTTTCAATTGCTTTCTGTATAGTTTTATTGTGTACCCATTTTTCAAGTTTTTTTTCTTCTATATACTTTATTGTTTTGTCGTATTGTTTTGCAAGGGCTGTGGCAAAATACCAAGCTATACACATATTTATATAATATTCATCACTTTTAATTTTTGATATAGTATCATTATATTGCTCTTTAAACTCTTCATCAAGATAATGTGTCATTAGCATTTTTATTGCGAAACGAACTTCGTAAGTATATTTTGATTTAAGCCTTCTTTTTATATCTTCTATTAATATGTTTAAATGTTTTTTGAAAGTTTTAGGTATGATGGCATCACATACACACCAGTTGTCAACGAAAGGTAAAAATCTATCTAAATTTTTTATTGTTTCATCATAATTTTTCATATTAGATATCAATATTGCATGCAAAAAATTTTCTTCTAAATATTTATGAGGTAAATTTCGCAAAAATTTATCATCTTTAAAATTTTTTGCAATTTTTCTTATTTCTGGAATTTTAACTCCTATTATTGTACTCTCACCTATATTAGGAATTAATTTTTTCTGAAATTTTTTATATTTTTCATCTTTTAAATTTTCAAAAAGATTTTTCATTTTTTTTACTCCTTATATGCTTCATATTTTAATGATATATTATAAAACAAAAAAATGCAAAATAAAAACACGATTATAAATCGTGTTTCTTAAAAATTTTCTATAATTTTTTTAATTCTTTTAGCTAGACCTTTCACTTTTCGTTTTGGTATGCTACAAAGACCTATTCTGATTGCATTTCCAAATTTTATGCCAAAAATATTATTCTTTTCAAGCTCATTCATAATTTCATCAACCTTTTCTCCAAGCTGAATCGTTATGAAAAACCCACTTTTATAAGGAAATATATCCAAATTACATTCTCTGGATTCTCTTGTGAAAATTTCAGCCCTTTCGTTAAGCATAGTTATGTATTTTTTCTTTTCGGCAAAATATTTTTGTTTTAAAGTTTCATCGGACATTATTTTTGTAAATGTTTTCATTCCACCTTTGCAAGTATTAGACCAAGTTACTCTGGCAGTAAAAGCTGCTGCATTGTGAAATTCATCTATTATTTCTTTACTTGAAGATACTGCAACCTGTGCACCAATTCTAAGACCGTACATACTCATAGATTTTGATAAACTAAAAGTAAAAACTACAAGTAAGTTTTTTGGAATATCCTTCATAAGTAAATTAATTTTTTCAATTTCATCTTCAATTCTTGTGTCATATTCAAAATAAGCAACATCTCTTATAAGTACTATGTTTGTCTTCTTACAAGCATCTTTTAAAATTTCAAATAATTTTTTCCACTCTTCAAAACTAAGACGCATACCCGTCGGATTATGACAAGGATCATTTACTATAATTATTGTATTCCTTTGTTTTGCTGAAATATTTTCTATATGTTGCTTAAGATTTTCTATATCAAAATTTTGATTTTCATCTATTAAAT
>JAEWEF010000008.1 GCA_023389595.1 Fusobacteriota bacterium | reverse complement strand
TATATTAAAAGAATAGAAGATATTTTAAAATGTAAAGTATCTGTAGTTTCTGTTGGACCCGAAAGAAGACAAAACATACATATAAACGAGATTTAGATATATATTTTTTATGATGAATTTACAACAAAATATATAAAATATATATTAAGTATGAATTAATTTAATGATTTTTCTTTATTTTTTAATAACTTTTATAATACATAACATTATAAAACAAAAGTGTTCTAAAAAAGTACTTTTAATTCCTAAAAAGATTTTTATAATTTATTTTAATATATTTACTTGACTAATTATTTAAAATATATTAATATTTATTCGCAATAAAAATTTATTTAGGAGGTTTCTATGGAATATTCAATGAATATGATGCAAACAGTTGGTTTTGCTATAATTCTACTTCTTTTAGGGAAATTTATTAAATCTAAAGTTAATTTCCTACAAAAATATTTTATACCAGCTGCAGTTGTTGGAGGAGGAATATTTTCATTAATTTTACTAGTTGGACACAACACTGGAACTTTTTCTGTTAGCTTTAATGGAGAAATAAAAGATTTCCTAATGGTTGCTTTCTTTACTAGTGTTGGATTTTCAGCTAGTTTTAAAGAACTTAAAAATGGGGGTATAGGAGTTGTTCTATTCCTTATATCAGCTGTTATATTAGTTCTTATACAAAATGGTGTAGGTGTTGGATTAGCTAAGGTGTTAGGCTTAGATCCATTACTAGGATTAGCTGCTGGGTCTATACCTTTAACAGGAGGACATGGAACTTCTGGAGCTTTCGGACCTTATCTTGAAAATTTAGGAGCTAATGGGGCTACTGTAGTTGCAATTGCTTCTGCTACATATGGATTGGTTACTGGATGTTTGATAGGTGGTCCTATTGGAAGAAGACTTCTTGTGAAAAACAACCTAAAATCAACTGAAGGAATAAAAAGTATAAAAAATTCTAATGAATCAACTCCAGTTACAGAAAAATCAATATTCAATGCTGTTGCTTTAATAGGGATAGCATCTGGAATAGGAGTTACTTTAAATCCTTTTATAAAACAAATGGGAATAACTTTACCTGTATATATATCTACAATGATAATTGCAGTAATAATAAGAAATGTTATGGATGCATCTAAAAAGCACGTTCCTTTCGCTGAAATAAATATAGTTGGTGGAATAGCACTTGAATTATTCTTATCGATGGCATTAATGAGTATGAAGTTATGGGAACTAGCTGACCTTGCTATACCTCTAATAATAATATTATTAACTCAAACAGTTATTATGGGACTATTTGCTTACTTCGTAACTTTCAACATTATGGGAAGAGATTACGACGCAGCAGTTATAGCTTGTGGACACTGTGGATTTGGATTAGGAGCAACACCAAACGCTATGGCGAACATGGAAACTTTCTGTTCTACTAATGGTTTTTCAACTAAGGCTTTCTTAGCAGTTCCTATAGTTGGATCTCTATTCATAGATGTTATAAATGCTACAGTTATTACTACATTTGCTAGTTTCTTAGTTCTTAGTTAAATAATAAAATATAAAACTTTTTAAAAAGGACTGATGTTTTTATTCAGTCCTTTTTTTATTTAAATAATTTCTTAGAAATAACTTAATTTTGTATTATAGATAGTACTATTTTTTATATAAATGAATAATAATTTGTTTCAGGTTAATTTAATTTATTTCTTATTTCATAGTACTGTGTCAGAAAAAATTTTAAAATATATAATAAAAACTGCACTTAATGTTTAAGTGCAGTTTGATTATTATTTATAAATTTCTAATTATAGAGCTTGCATAAATATACCAGCACCAGGTCCTATTGGTAGGCCGAATACAAACCATATTATTAATAGTATAGTCCATCCTATTAAGAAAGCTATAGAGTAAGGAAGCATCATAGATATTAGAGTTCCCATTCCGCTATCTTTTTCATAGTTTTGCATAAATGTAACTATCATAGCAAAGTAAGTCATTAAAGGCGAAATTATATTTGTAGAAGAGTCACCTATTCTATATGCCATTTGAGTAAATTCAGGACTATATCCTAATTGCATTAACATAGGAACAAAAACTGGAGCCATAATAGCCCATTTTGCTGATGCAGATCCCATAAATAAATTTATGAAAGCAGCAACTATAACAAATACTATTATTAAAGGTAGACCTGTAAATCCTATAGATTTTAGAAACTCAGCACCTTTTACAGCTAATAAAGTACCAAGATTAGTGTATCCGAAATAAGCAATAAACTGAGCTGCAACAAATGTAAGTGCTAGGTAGCCACCCATTGTTGACATAGATTTACCCATAATTTTTGCTAGATCTTTATCGTTTTTAATACTTCCAGTTATTTTTCCATAAACCATACCAGGAAGTAAGAAGAAAAACATTAATGCTGGGATAAGACCTTTAGATGTGAAATTTTTTAATGTTCCATCGGCACCTCTTAAAAGAGCATTAGAAGGAATAGTTAAAACTAACATTAATATTAAAAATAATATTACTGTCCATTTTGCATATTTAAGACCTTTTCTTTCAACATCTGTTAAGTCTTCATGAGCATGAGTTAATTCGCCTTCATATTTTCCTAATCTAGGTTCTACAACTTTTTCTGTTATTATAGTACCAAGTATAGTTAAAATAAAAGTTGAAATAAACATAAAATAGTAGTTGCTAGCAGGGTTAACGAAATAATTGTGATCTAATAACCTTGCAGATTCTGTTGTTATACCCGAAAGTAGAGGATCAGTTGTTGAAAGTAGTAAGTTAGCAGAAAATCCTCCAGAAACGCCTGCAAACGCTGCTGCGAGTCCTGCTAATGGATGTCTTCCGAAAGAAAGGAAAACTAAAGCACCTAGAGGAACTAAAACAACATATCCAGCGTCAGAAGCTATATTAGACATAACACCAGCAAGAACTACTACAGCTGTTATAGCTCTTCTTGGAGTAGCGGTAACTACTCTTCTTAGAGTAGCAGACATAAGTCCACTTCCTTCACATACACCTATACCGATAAGTGCAACAAGAACTGTTCCTAGTGGAGCAAAACCTGTATAGTTAGAAACCATAGAAGAGAATATATAATTAATCCCATCTTTAGATAATAAAGATTTAACTGCAACAGTGGTTTCATGAAATTCCATAGTTTTTCTATCAAGAGCATTATAAGTAACACTCACTCCCATCATAGAACAAATTACAGAAATAGCAATAACAACTAGAACAAAATAGAAAAATAGTGTAATTGGATGTGGAAGTTTATTCCCGCCCTTTTCTACCATGTCAAGGAAGCTAAATTTCTTTTTAGTATTTTCAGCCATACATACCTCCATTAAATATTTTTTTTGAGTCTTATTGATATTATATATTATTATTCTAAAAAATCAAATTATTTGTAAAAAAAGTTGTAATTTTATATTATTATATGTTTCATTAAAAGATTAAATGTTTTGAAGATAAAGAATAAAATTTAAAAAAACTAAAAAAGTAAACTATTAAAATTTTATAATATTAAAATATAATTTATAAATTTACTAAAATACTAAGATATAAAAAAGCTTAAAAATATGATATAATATGTAATAAATAATTTTAAAATAAAAATTAGAGAGGACTAAAATGTATAACGAAATAGACTTACATATGATGGATAGCAAAACAGCTTTAGAAGTTTTTAAAAAAAAATACAATGAAGCAGTAAAGAAAAAAGATTTTAGAGAAATTATCGTTATACATGGATACGGTGCAAATAAATTTTCTGTCGATCCTTCTATTTTAAAAAGACTTAGAAGTTTTTTACAAATTAATAAGGATAGGCTTGATTATAGAATAGGAATTAATCCTGGAGTAACATATGTTTTGCCAAAAAAGAGAGTAGATTAAAGGGAGAATTATGTATATTAAAACTGATAAATTTAATAAAAATTATATTGAAGAAATTTTAAAAAAAATTAATGTTGAATATCTTATATTTGAAGATAAAGATTGTATTAAATTTGCAATACTATCTATTATAAACGATGAAGAATTAAAAGAAATATTAAAAAATAATAAGTGTGAAATGGTAAAATTAGAGGCTAAATATAAATATGTTAGTAGAGAATTTAAAAAAACCGATACAGTTGTAGAGATAAAAGGGCATAAAATAGGTAATGGTAACATAATATTAATGGCTGGACCTTGTTCTGTAGAAAATAAAGAAATGCTTTCTAAAATTGCTAAAAAAGTTTCAGAGTTTGGAGCAATTGCACTTAGAGGAGGAGCATACAAACCAAGAACTTCACCTTATGATTTTCAAGGATTGGGAGAAAAAGGATTAATTTATTTAAAAGAAGTTGCAGAAGAAAATAACATGCTAGTTGTAACTGAGGCTATGGATACAGAAAATTTAGATTTAGTTTCTAAATATGCAGATATAATACAAATAGGTGCAAGAAACATGCAAAACTTTAGTTTACTTAAAAAATTAGGGAATATTGGCAAACCTGTATTATTAAAAAGAGGATTTTCTTCAACTATAACAGAATTTTTAATGGCAGCAGAATATATAATGAGTTATGGTAATCCGGATATAATACTATGTGAAAGAGGAATAAGAACATTTGAAACTATGACTAGAAATACTCTTGATCTTAATGCAATAGCACTTATTAAAAAACTTTCTCATTTACCAATAATAATAGATGCAAGTCACGGAACTGGTTTAAGGGAACTTGTAGAGCCACTAACACTTTCAGGTATAATTGCAGGAGCTGATGGAGCTATGATTGAGGTTCATGAAAACCCTTCTTGTGCTTTATCTGATGCTAGACAGACAATAGATTTTGAATCATTTGAAAGACTTTCAAAAAAATTTTTTAAAACTGTAGAGTTTAAAAAGGAATTAGATACTTTATGAGTATAAAAAAAAGTTTAAATATTGAATATGAAGAAGATAATTTATTAATAAAATTAAAGAATTTTGAAGAATACGGAGTGACAGTTTTAGTAACTAAAAGTAATTTCGGAGATGTGAGATTTATTGATAAAAAAGAAATTTCTAATAGATTGTCAATAAATAATAAAATTTTAATTTCAGGAAAACAAGTGCATAGTGATAATGTTGTTTCAGTATTTGATGACAGTATATTTTATTTTGATAATACAGATGGGTTTATAACTAATAACAAGAATATTGCCTTAATGTGTAAATTTGCAGATTGTTTACCTATAACATTTATTGATATAAAAAATAACGTTTTTGGTATAGTTCATTCTGGGTGGATGGGAAGTAATCAAGCCATAATTTTAAAAGCTATAGAAAAATTAAAACAAAATTTCAATAGTGATCTAAAAAATATTAAATTTATGTTTGGGCCAGCTATATCAAAATATAATTATGAAGTAAAAAATGATTTCTTAATAAAATTTAAAGATAAATTTGATAAAAACATAATAGATAAAGCTTTTACGATTAATAATGGTAAGATATATTTTGATAACCAACTTTTTAATTTTGAGCTATTGAAAAGTGTGGGAGTAGAAGAAAAAAATATTTTTAGAAATGAATTTTGTACTTATGATAACAAAAATTTGCATTCGTTTAGAAGGGATAAAGAGTTATCTGGAAGAGGAGGAACTATTATATATTGGTCTAACTCTTAATTAACTTAATTATATTAAAAAAAGATTAAAAATTTTTTAAATTTTTAATCTTTTTTTGTTTAAAAGTGAAAAATCTTTGTCTATACATTTTTAATTTTTAAAAATTAGAAAAAGATGGTACAATATAATAATAAAATTTTTAAAGGAGTATAAAATAAATGATTTATTACATATTTCACAGTGGATTTTTAATAGATTTAGAACATAATACGTTAATATTTGATTTTTATAAAGTGCCTAATGGATATGAAAAAGAAAAAGATGAATTAATATCAAAATATATAAAAAATAATAAGAAAAATATATATATTTTTTCAAGCCATAGTCATTTAGATCATTTTAATAAAGAGATTCTAACTTGGAGAGAACAAAATAATACTATAAAATATATTTTTAGTGATGATATTGTAATTGATAATGATGATAATATAACTTTTGTAAAAGCTGGAGATGAATTAAAAATAGATGATATACAACTAAATGTTTTTTCATCAACTGACGAAGGAGTGTCTTTTTATATTAATATAGAAGGAAAAAATATTTTTCATCCAGGAGATCTTCATTATTGGAACTGGAATGAAGATACAGAAGAAGATAGAAAATATATGTTGAATTCTTATTTAGAAGAAATAAATAAAATAAAAAAATTGGATAGAATTGATATTGCATTTGTATTAGTAGATCCAAGATTAGAAGAAAATGTTTATGACGGAGCAAAGATATTTTATAGTGAATTAAAACCTAAAGTTATGATACCTATTCATTTTTCGTACGATTATTCAGCCATGGATGGATTTTTAAATTTATTTAAAGATGAAGATGTAAAAGTAGTTAGAATAAGCGACAGTATGCAAGAAATCCTATCTGGAGAATAAAATGAAAATAGTTAAATATTATGTAATTGATAAACTGGATGATAAATTTCTTATTAGATTATATGACGAAAATAAAAATTTAGTGTACGATTATAAAAATTTAGAAAAAAATCAAATAAATAATAACATAGCTGAAACAAAATTAAATAGCTTTAATATTTCTTGGGAAGATGAATCGGATGAAATATATTTAGATGATAATTCTGAATTGCTAGAAATGATTTTATCAGAGAACAAATTATACAATACTAATTTTGAAAAAATAGAATTAATCAACTCTGAAAGTGTAGATTTAGTTATTGCTAATCTTGATGAAGACACACTTATAACTAAACTAGAAATAAATGATAATGAAACTGAATGTATTTGTATAGTCGACAATTATATTTATGATGGTATCAATATATATAAAGTAGATATTGTTGAAAATTATATGTATGATATAAATGGATTATTTACTAAATTAAGTAAATACGATTTAGAAGGATTTCTCACTTTAGTGTTAAAAAATTACAAAAATATAGATATTAGATATTTAGATTATGTTGTGGTTCAGAACAACAAACATCCAATTTTGCAACTAATTATCGAAAAAATATCGATAGATAATAGCCTAAGTATGAAGCTTAATTTCATTCTTTCAACAATGGATTATAATTTTTTTAATTCTAATCAAATTAATAAAGCTGCTATCGTTGATGAAATAGCTAAAAAAATATATGTTTCTGATGTAGATATAAATTTAATGAAGAGAGGAAAAGAAGAATTTACCAAAATTTTATCTAAAATACAAAAAAAATTAGAAAAGAAATCTTTTTACTATATAGACGACGATGGAAATATAATATTAGGTGAAGAAATAGCAAAAATATTTGTAATAAGAGAATTGATAGAACTTTCAAACAAATATAACATAATAGGAACGGAAAAGTTAAGAAAATATAATGTTAGAGCCGTTAAACCAAAAATAACTGGAAACTTCAGTCATTCTATAGATTTTTTAGAGGGAGAGTTTGAAGTTGACATAGAGGGAGAAAAATTTTCTATACAACAGATACTGGATTCTTATAAGAGGGACTCGTATATTGTTTTATCTGACGGAAGTAGTGCTCTAATAAATAAAAAATATTTAGAAAAATTAGAGAGAATATTTCTGGATAAAGAAAAGAAAAAAATAAAATTATCCTTTTTTGATATTCCTATTTTGGAAGATATGCTTGACGAAAAATTATTATTTGCAAATTTTAATGCTAAAACTGAATTTTATGAAGGAATAAATAAAATAAGTACTGATAATATAAAAATAAAAAATATTAATGCAGAGTTAAGAGAGTATCAAAAATATGGTTACGCGTGGTTGAAATATTTATTGCAAAATGGATTTGGAGCTTGTCTTGCTGATGATATGGGATTAGGGAAAACACTACAAGCAATAACTCTTGTATCAAACTTGAAAAAAGAATTAGGGAAAACTTTGGTTATCATGCCAAAAAGTTTAATATTTAACTGGGAAAATGAGGTTAAAAAGTTTTCTGGAAATTTAAAAGTTGGAGTATATTATGGAACGAACAGAAAAGCTGATGTTTTTGATGATTGTGATTTAATATTGACTTCTTACGGAACAGTTAGAAACGATGTAAAAAATTTGATGAAAATAAAATTTGGATTAATTATACTTGACGAATCACAAAATATAAAAAACATAAACTCTCAAACTACAAAAGCTGTGATGATGCTTAAATCAGATAAAAAACTTGCACTTAGTGGAACTCCAATAGAAAATAACTTAAATGAGTTATATTCTTTATTTAAGTTTTTAAATCCAGATATGCTTGGAACATATGAACATTTTTATAAATATTATATATCTCCAATATACACATATAGAGATAAGTCAATTATAGAAGAACTTAGAAAAAAAATATATCCATTTATATTAAGAAGAGTAAAAAAAGAAGTTTTAGACGACTTACCAGATAAAATTGAAAAAACTATTTACGTAGAAATGAATCAAGAACATAAAAAACTTTATGAAGAGAAAAGAAAATTTTATTATGATAAGTTAAAAAATAATATGAATGGTGTTGATATAGATAGAAAATTTTTCATATTACAAGCTATAAATGAACTTAGGTATTTAACAAGTTGTCCAGAATTTAAAAACAAAAATGTAACTTCTAGTAAGAGTGAAGTTTTAGTTGAGAATATTATAACTGCAGTCAGAAATAATCATAAAGTTTTAGTTTTTACAAATTATTTAAATTCTTTAGATGGAATAGCAAAAAAATTAGAAAAGAGTAATATAAAATATCTTAAAATGACAGGAGAAACTAAAGATAGAGAAAGCTTAGTAAAAAAATTCCAAAAGAATGGAAGATATAAGGTGTTTTTAATGACACTTAAAACTGGCGGAGTAGGATTAAATTTGACGGCTGCCGATACTATTTTTATACACGATCCTTGGTGGAATAAAACGGTTGAGAGTCAAGCAGTAGATAGAGCTTACAGACTTGGTCAAGATAGAAAAGTTTTTGCATATAAATTAATATTAAAAGATACAATAGAAGAGAAAATATTACAATTGCAAGAAGAAAAAAGGAAACTTTTAGAAAGTTTGATAATCGATGACAATCTTTTAGCTAAAAAATTAAGTTTAAAAGATATAGACTTTATACTTGGTAAATAAGAGGTAAATATGATAGATGATATAAAATTTACGGCTGCATTAAATAGATTTTACACAAAAGATAACCTTTATAATATCTATGAGGAATATCTTATAGATTTGATAGCTGACGGATTGATTGGTAAAGATTATAGTATAGTTAAATTATCATTAGTTAATATAGATACAGATAAGGACTTTTTTATCAATCTTTTAAAAGAGGTTTATAGTAAAGATTTATTTCCTATATTTATTGATAAGTTAGACAAAAATATAAAAGATATATTTCTCTCTATTTTGTGGGGAGAGGATTATGAATTATCTAAAACTGAAGTTAATCAAGTATTTTTAGATAAGTCTAGCTATAAAGATGAAAATATTAATCCTAAATATTCATTTTTTAAATTTTCTCGAAAATCTTTAAATAAAGTCTATATAGATATAGATTATGATATAAAAAGGGTACTTAGACTTTATTTATTAGAGAAATATGATAAATTTCATTTAAGGGAATTTAAGAAAGTTAATTCTACATTTAATGCTAACAATGAGAATGAATTTATAAGTAATGTTGGAAAATACCAAGAATTATTTAATCAAGGTAAAATTATGATTTCTGGGACTGGAAAAGTTCTTAAAGATTCTAAAAAAAACATCAAGAAATTTTGTGGAATTACAGAGTATTACGAAAATATAAAGAATCTCGACTTATTAAAATCAGAAATTGTATGTATATTTTTACTCTTAATGAATTTAACTACAAGAGAGAAAGATTATTTTTCATCTAAAAACATGAAAAATATAGCTCTAGATTTTATGATGGGAAATTTCGTTTCCGAAGAAAATAATTTTCCATTTTCAAATTTTGTTTTGTCTTACCTAAAAGGGATTAAAAATATATGGGGTAATAAAGAAAACACCAGAAAAACTTTTTTATCAATTTTTAATTTACTAAAAGAAATTGAACCTGACAGTTTTTTTTCTGTGGATGACATAATAGAAAAGTTTATATACAGAGATGTAGATACGGACATAATAGATTCTGAATATGTAATGGATTATATATATATAAATGAAGCTAATTACGAAAGAAGTAGAATAGATTCATATTATAAATATATAAATTATATAATAAAACCTATGATAAAAGGATATCTCTTTATACTTTCAACAATAGGAGTTTTTGAAGCTTATTACGATATGCCAGAGGGAAGTAAAAAACTTTATTTAAAAAGTGATTTTTTAACAGCGTATGATGGATTAAAATATATAAAATTAACAAATTTTGGATTATTTGTTTTTGATAAAATAAATAGCTACACTTTTTCTAGCAAATTTATAAAAACAGAAATACAACTAGATGAAAAATTACTTATAGTAACAATTCTGGGGGAGTCTCCAACAAAACGTATGTTTTTAGAAAGTATAGCTCAAAAGATAGGGAGCAATTTATATAAAATAACTTCTGATAGTTTTTTGAAAAGAGTTAAAAATATCAGAGATTTCAATGAAAGATTATCAGAGTTTAAAACTAATATCAGCGGAGAAGATCTTCCTGAAAACTGGACAATATTTTTTGAAAATCTACATGAAAAGCTAAATTCTATAAAGGTAGCTGATGACTATATAATTTTAAAACTATCCGATAATAAGGAGCTTATATCTATAGTATCTAGAGATAAAAGAATAAAAGAAATATCGCTTAAAGCAGAAGGTTATCACCTATTAGTTAAAAAAGAAAACTATGATGAATTATACAAAATATTTAAAGATTACGGATATTATATATAGAATAAAATCTTATAGGAATGGGATATTATGTATAACAATTTTGTTCATTTAAACTTACATACCGAATATAGTTTAATCGACGGAGTTGGTAAAATAGATGAATATTTAAAAAAAGCTAAAGAATTAAATATGACATCTATGGCAATAACTGACACTGGAAATATGTTTGGGGCAGTAGAATTTTATAAAAAAGCTAAAGCTTACGGTATAAAACCAATAATAGGTATGGAGATTTTAATTTCTGAATTTGAAATGACGAAAAAAGAGGGGAAAAATTTTAGTTTAATTTTATTGGCAAAAAATCTAGAAGGCTATAAAAACCTAATTAAAATAACAACTCTTTCTTATAAATACGGTTTTTATAAAAAACCAAGAATAGATAAAAAGCATTTGATTGAATATAGTGACGGACTTATAGCTCTTACTTCTTCTTTAGATGGTGAAATTCCTCAAGCTATAATTAATTACTATGATAAAGAAATAAACTTTTGTGAAATTACAAATAAAATTGATGAGTATGTGGATATTTTTGGAGAAGATAATTTTTATCTAGAAGTTCAACCTGGGAAAGGTGTAGAACAAAATTTTATAAATAAAGTTCTTTTAGAAATATCAAAAAAAAATAATTATAAATTAGTAGCCACTAATAATACTCATTATGTGAATGATGGAGACGAAGAAGTACAGGATATAATTATTTGCATACAAACTGGTAAAAAACAATCTGACTACAATAGACAAAAAGCCTCTAAATATTTATATTTAAAATCTTACGATGAAATGCTTAATTCCTTAGGACCAGATTATAACGAAGCTATTTTAAATAGTTTAAAAATTGCCGAAAAATGTAATTTAGAAATAGAATTTGGAAACTTACAATTCCCTTATTATGAAGTTCCAGAACCTTTTTTAGACGCAGATGAATATTTAAAATTTTTATGTATAGAGAGTCTGAAGAAAAAATATAACGGAAAAGTAAATGAAAATATTATGAACAGACTAAAATATGAGTTGGATATGATAAAAAAGATGGGCTATTCAACATATTTTATAGTAGTTTGGGATTTTATATATTATGCAGAAAAAAATGAAATACCTATAGGACCAGGAAGAGGATCAGCCGCTGGAAGTCTTGTATCTTATTTGTTAAATATTACAAAAATAGATCCAATAAAATATAATTTGATTTTTGAAAGATTTTTAAATCCTGAGAGAATATCTATGCCGGATATAGATATTGATATTTGTCAAGAAAGAAGGCAAGAAGTTATAGATTATGTTAGGGATAAATATGGAGCAGATCGTGTAGCACACATAATAACTTTTGGAACATTAAAAGCTAGAGCTGCAGTGAGAGATGTTTCTAGAGTACTAGATATTAATTTAAACAAAGTTGATAGAGTTGCAAAGTTAATAGATAGAAACATGAATATATATGACACTTTACAATATAATCAAGAATTTAAAAAAATATACAGCACTGATTTAGAAATAAGAAAAGTTATAGATTATTCACTTAAATTGGAAGGAAGAATAAGAAATATATCAACCCACGCTGCAGGGATAGTTATCACTAAAGATAATTTAGATGAAGTTATTCCAACTTATTTAGATTCGACAGAAAATATATCAGTTACTCAATATCAAATGAAAGAATTGGAAGAGCTAGGTATTTTAAAAATGGATTTTCTTGGTCTTAGAAATCTTACAATTATAAAAAGATGTTTAGATTATATAAAAGAGTCTGAGAAAATAGAATTAAATATATATGAAATAGATTTAGAAGATAAAGAAGTTTATAAGATGTTGAGCTCTGGAGATACTCTAGGTGTTTTTCAGATGGAAGCTTATGGATTTAGAAATGTTTTGAAAAAATTAAGACCAAATAAATTTGAAGATATAATAGCCATGCTTTCTCTTTACAGACCGGGTCCTTTAAATTCAGGAATGGTTGATCAATTTATTAATTGTAAACACGGACTTGAAGAAATTAAATATCCACATCCAAATTTAAAAGAAATTTTAAAAGAGACGTATGGAGTTATTTTATATCAAGAACAAGTCATGAGAATAGCAAATGTAATGGCTAATTATTCTCTTGGCGAAGCAGATTTACTTCGAAGAGCTATGGGTAAGAAAAATTTTGAAATTATGAACGAGAATAGAGAGAAATTTGTTAATCGTTCCGTTGACAATGGGTATACTATAGAAAAAGCAAATGAAATTTTTGATCTTATTTACAAATTTGCAGGTTATGGTTTTAATAAATCACATTCAGCAGCATATGCAATGCTTAGTTATTTTACAGCATATTTAAAAACTCATTATAGTAAATATTATTATGCATCACTTATGACTTCTGATATTTCAAATATAGAAAATATTGCTATATATTTTAATGATGCTAAACAAAAAGGAGTAAAAATAAGTTTACCTGATGTTAATAAACCTAGCACTCTTTTTACAGTTGCTGGAGATGAAATAATATTTTCGTTATCAGCCATTAAAAATATAGGATATTCAGTAGCTGATTCCATAGTTAAAGAATTTAATTTAAACGGTCCATATAAAGATATTTATGATGTTTATATAAGAAACAAGAAAAAAGGTATAAACAAAAAAACTATGGAGGCTTTAGTTTATTCTGGAGCTTTGGATAATCTTCCTGGAAACAGAAGAGAAAAAATTGATTCTATAGATTCAATGATATTGTTGGCAAATAAAAAATCTCAAAAAGATGATATACAACAAATGAATTTATTTCTCGATCAAAACGAAAAAATCATAGAAACATTTAAATTACCGAATAAAGAAGAATTTAGTGATCAAGAAAAAATTAATAGAGAAATAGAGTTTTTAGGTTTTTATATTTCATTACATCCGTTAGAAAAATATAATTTACACTCTAAATTATTTTCTTTAAAGAAAATAAAAGATATAAATATCAAAGAAAATTCAAAAATAGAAACTTATGGAATTATAAAAAATTTAAAAATAATAAAGACAAAGAAAGACGATTTTATGTGTATATTTAATCTGGAATGTTTTAATAAAATTTTAAATGTTGTAGTTTATCCAAGATACTATAATTTATTTATAGATACACTCAAAGAAAACAATACTATTTTTATAAAAGGTAATGTAGTTGTTGATGAGTTCAAAGGTGAAAAAAATTTAAAGTTGAATGCAAACTTTTTGATGAGCTTGGATGACTTTATACCAAATAAAAAAACTAGTGTATATATACTAATAGAAAACGAAGATAGATCAAAATTTTATAAAATGAAAGAACTTTTTATGTCAAATAAGGGTCAAAATAACATAATATTTGCATTTAATAGAAATGGACAAAAATTTACACGCAAGAGTGATATGTATGTAGATTTTAATTATCAATTAATTGATTCTTTAATAGATTTGATAGGAATTGATAAAATAAGAGCAAAACTTCCATTTTACTATTAGTATATTATTGTAATATAAAAATTTTCTAGAAATTTTATTAAAAATTTAGTATAATTAAAAAAAACGGAGGTGTTACTTATGAGTGAATTAGGAAATATAAGAATAGCTGACGATGTGGTTAAATCTATAGCTGCAAGAGCTGCATCTGAAATAGCAGGCGTTTATAAATTAGCAGGTGGAGTTGTTGACGAAGTTGGTAAAATTCTTGGTAAAAAAAGTCTTACTAACGGGGTAAAAGTTGAAGTTGGAGAAAAAGAATGCAACATAGAAGTTTTCTTAATTATAGATTACGGATATAGAATTCCTGAAGTTGCAAAAAATGTGCAAAAGAAAATTATAGATGTTGTTTCTGAATTAACTGGATTAACAGTTGTAGATGTAAATATATATGTTCAAAATATCAGAATAGAAAGAGAAGAAGCTGAAGAACAAGACGAAGAAATAGTTTATTAATTATAGGTTGGTGTTGCATAAAATGAAAAAGTTTATATTTTTTATAGCATGGGTCGGAATATTTGTAATGTCACTATTGGGTATAAATTATATATTGTTTCCTCGTAGCTTAGCATTTTCTTATATGTATTTAGGATCTATAAGTTCATATTGGCAAAAAATAATTTTACTTATAATTTGTATAGTGTATTTATTCTTAACTATTTATAAATTAATTTCAAATTTTGAAAGAACTAAAGATTTTGTTCAAAACACACCAAATGGGAATATAAATATATCTAGAAATACATTAAATAACTACATATCTGATATTTTAAAGCAAGATTCATCTATAAGAGATAGTAAAGTTAATTCTTTTAATAAAGGTAAAAAAGTTATAGTTGATATAAAAACTAATCTTGTTTCAAAAGTTAATGTTGTAGATAAGGTTAGAGATTTAAAAGAATTAATTAAAAATGAAGTTAAGGAAAATATAGGTCTTGACATTGGAGATATTAGATTAAATATTGACAAAGTTGAAATACCTGTAACAAATGGAAATGATTTTTATCAAAAGGAAGAAACTGTATACAATACAAATAATCCAATTAATAACGATGAGGTGATTTAGTATGGATTTAGAATTACTCATCAAGCTTTTGGTAAAATACAGTAGAAAGATAGTTTTTTGTGTGCTTTTTTATCTTATAGGTCTCAATATAGTTAGATACGGATTTCTAAAAACACTTTTTATATTTATACTAGTTTTGATAGGATATAAACTATCTGAAGATAATTTTGTTTCAAAAATAAAAGCTTTTATTAGAAAAAAATTAGAGGACTAAAATGAATGAATTATTGAAAAAAAAAGGAAGAAAACTTACTAGGGACGATTTATTTAAAATTATTTTTCAATATAGCGTTTTAGGTGGAGATTTACAGAAGATATCTAAATTATATTTGGAGTCATTAAACTACAATATAAAAGATAGCGAACTTTTGTTTATTAAAAATTATGTTAATGGTATAAATGATAATATAAAAGAAATAGAAAGTATAATAACAAGAAATCTAGAAAATTGGGACTATAACAGAATAGGAAATGTTGAAAAAGCACTAATAATTATTTCTACATATGAAACTATAAAAAATGAACTTCCTGTTGAAATAATAGCAAACGAAGCTGTTGAGTTAGCAAAAGAATATGGAGATGAAAAAACTTTTGAGTTTGTTAATGGTGTTATAGGAAGAATAGTAAATAATATTAAATAATCATCAAAAAAAATCTGGTAATACTACCAGATTTTTTTCTTTACACTTAATAAAAAATAGTTTATGATTTAATCAAAAATATTAAAAGTGGGGATAAATTATGAATGTCAGAATAATAACTGCAAGTTATTTAGGAGTCTTGCCTTATTTAGTTGAAGTAGAGTCAGATGTTTTACCAGGAATTCCTAATATATCAATAGTTGGAATGGGAAATACTGCAATTTCAGAAAGTAAGTATAGAATAAGATCAGCTTTGAAAAATACTGGCTTTAACATTCCGCCTAAAATGATCACAATAAATTTATCTCCAGCAGGTATAAAAAAAGAAGGAGCAGATTTTGATTTACCAATATCATTAGGAATTTTAATTTCTACCAATCAAGTTGAATACAAAAATGAGATAATAGAAAAATATTTATTTATAGGTGAGCTTTCTTTAGACGGAAGAGTAAAACCAATAAAAGGACTAATTAATTCAGTAATTTTAGCAAAAGAAAAAGGGTACGAAGGCATAGTGATTCCTATGGATAATTATGAAGAGGCAACTTTAATAAAAGGATTAAATATAGTTCCTGTTTCGACTCTAAAAGATGTATGTGATTTTATAAAGGGTGATTATACATTTAAAAAAATAGAAACTGAAAATAAAAAAAATTACAAAGATTTTATATGTGAGGATTTTAATGATGTAAAGGGGCAATTGTTAGCAAAAAGAGCTATGGAAATAGCTGCTGCCGGACATCATAATATACTACTTATAGGTAGTCCTGGATCTGGGAAATCTATGTTAGCTAAAAGACTTGTTACAATACTGCCAGAAATGTCTGAAGACGAAATTATAGAATGTACTAAAATTCATAGTGTTGCGGGAGAATTAAACGAAAACTTACCTATAGTTAATAAAAGGCCTGTAAGATCACCTCATCATAGTAGTAGTTTAGCTGCAATGGTTGGTGGAGGTAAGAAATTAAAACCCGGAGAAATTAGTTTAGCAACTTATGGAGTTTTAATATTGGATGAAATTAGTGAGTTTCAAAAACAAGTATTAGAATCTTTGAGACAACCTATCGAAGATAAAAAAGTTAGTATAACAAGAGCTGATTATAGAGCAGAATTTAAAGCAGATTTTTTGCTTGTGGCTACTAGTAATCCTTGCCCTTGTGGAATGTATTTTGAAGATAATTGTAAATGTACCTCTTATGAAGTTATAAAATATATGAAAAAATTATCTGGACCTATACTTGATAGAATAGATTTATATGTTGAAGTAAAAAGACTTAGCGAAGAGGAATTAATAAATAAAAATGTTTCTGACACTTCAGATGATATAAAGAAAAGAGTTATTAGAGCTAGAAATATACAGATTGATAGATGTGGCAAACTAAATTCTTATATGAACAATAAAGAAATAGAAAAATTTTGTGAAATTTCAGATGAGGATAAATATTTTTTATCTGAGTCAATAAAAAAACTTGGAGTTTCTGCCAGATCGTATAATAAAATTTTAAAATTAGCAAGAACAATAGCTGATTTAGATAGTAGTGAAAAAATAGAAAAAAAACATTTATTGGAAGCGATGATGTTTAGAAAAAAATAAAGTGCCAGAGGCACTTTATTTTTTCTGTCTTATTTTTTTTCATAATGTGCATACATTATCGATCCATTTTTTATTGCGTCTATTATAATATCATTTTTTATACGTGGAACTGCAAAACATCCCCAACTTCTTCCAAGTCTAGAGTATTTTTTAATAAATTCTTCTTCAGCATAATCAGCTCCGTGAATCACTATATCTCTTTCTCTCGATTTATCATTTTTTCCTTTTTCTAATCCGTATATTGACAATGAATTTCCGTTAATACCATCATAATTAGATCCAGTTATAAAAAATCCTATACAACTTTTATTTGATCCATTTGTGTTAGAAAATTCAGTAGGATAAATATTTCCAGATCCTTTGCCATGAGCAACATAAGATGTAATTAATAATTCTTTATTGTCTAAATCCAATATACACATTCTTTCTTGAGTAGAAGGTTTAGTAAAATCCACTATAGCAATAATGTTATTTTTTCTTATATTAATTTTGGACATTCCTTCTACTCCACTTATAAAAGCGTCGTTAGAGATATATTGATTGAGCTTTAAAGAATCATATATATTATTTAATTCTTCTTGAGTATAATCTAAATTATTTATATTAGTGTACTGTGGAACATCTCTAGGAAGTTTAGGAAAGTTATTTATATCAAGCGAGTTTGAAATATAAGAAATAAATAGAAAAAATACTATTGCAAATATTTTCATTATATTCTCCTAGAATAACAAAGAAATAATTTTTATAATCATGACTGCAATTAACGAAAAATAACTTCCTAGTATGATTAATATAGCGAAAGTGTTATCGTGTTCGTAGTCATAGTCGATATTTTTTATAAATTTCTCTACCTCGAATTTCATGTTTTACCTCCTATTATTAATATCGATAATAGAAGGAAATGTCATAGTCTGAGCACGACTTTTGATATACAATGTATATTTTTATTTGGTGTTATATTTTTTACATCAAAGTTATATAAAGAAAAATTATTTATAAAAATTGTTATTGCAGAGATAAGTGTAGACGGTAGAGTATCTCTATCTCTATCTATAAAATATATATTTTTATCATAATGTTCTCTATTAAAGCAAAATACTTTTTCGCTCTTCTTTACATATTCTGTTATAGAAGGTTCGCTGTTGAATTTTATAGTAATAACTTTATGATTTGATAAAAAACTATTAATAGAAAATACAATAAATAGTATACAAATAAAACTGTATAATTTTTTCATTATAATACCTCAAATATTAGAAATAAAATACTATTTAATAGTAACTTCCATTATAGGATCTCCAATTTTAACATTTTTACCTAAATTTAAAACTTTAATTTCTTGTACAAATTCCATATTATTTATTAGTATTGGAGTTTTAATTGATGGAACTTTATCTTTAATTTCTGATAAATTATAGGCAACCATTTTATCTCCAACTTTTACATTTCCTTCATCTCTTAATTGTGTAAATCCTTTACCATTTAATTTTACAGTATCAACTCCAAAGTGAACTATAATTTCTAGTCCTTCTTTGCTTTCCAATAAAATTGCGTGTTTTGTAGGAAATACATTTTCAAGTTTTCCATCTACAGGAGAACAAATTTCTGTTCCACTAGGATCTATGGCACAACCATCTCCAACCATTCTTTTAGAAAAAGCTTCATCTGGAACTTCTGATAAGTCTATAACTTTTCCATCTGTAGGAGCATATATAGTTATTTTTTTTGATTTTCCGCACAAAAAACTAAATAATCCCATAATGTAAACCTAATTTAATTTAGGTTTGTTCACCTCACTTTTATAATAGTATGAATAAAACATTTAATTAATTATATCATTTTAAAAAAATCATTTCAATTTAAAATATAGAAAAGGCTATTTTAAAATGTAGAATATAAATATTAATTATGTTATAATTTTTATAAATAAAAGTTAAAATGGAGATAAAAATGAAAAAAATATTTTTACTATTTTTAATACTGAGCTCGTTTGTTTTTGCTGAAGAAGCTAGAATAGCTTCTTTTAATGCTTATAGATTAGGAGATGTAGAAAAAGATTATAAATTAACTGCTCAAATACTTTCTAGTTTTGATATAGTTGGACTCGTAGAAGTTATTAAAAAAGAGGGAGTAGAAAAATTAGTTGACGAATTAAATAAACAGTCATCAGAAAAATGGTCTTATCACATTTCTCCTTATGGAGTTGGAAGTAAAAAGCACAAAGAATATTTTGCTTATATTTATAAAAAGAATAGAGTTAGATTTCTAAAATCTGTCGGTTTTTATAAAAATATGAGAAGTAAGTTGTTAAGAGAACCATACGGAGCAAACTTTAAAATAGGAGATTTTGATTTTACTTTCATATTAGTCCACAATATTTATGGAAAAAATATAGGACAAAGAAAAGCTGAAAATAAACAGATGGTAGAAGTGTACGACTATTTTCAGGATATGGATATTTTTGAAAATGACATATTAATAGCTGGAGATTTTAATTTATATGCTTTAGATTCTTCGTTCAAAAATTTATATAATCATAAAGACGAAATTACCTATGCATTAGATACTAAATTAAAAACAACTGTTGGATATAATTCTCTTGCCAATTCTTATGATAACTTTTTTTATAGTCAAAAATATACTCCAGAATTTATAGGAATAGCAGGCACCATAGATTTTGCTAGTAGAAATCCATCTTTTTTTAGAAAATTTGTATCAGATCACTTGCCAGTTTTTATAGTAGTTGACACGCTTGGAGATGACGATTAATGAAGGATGTTTGTTATTTATTAATAAATGGCGATTACGAAGATAAAAAATTTTATTATGAAAATTTAATATCAAATGATGAAGTATATTGTGCTGACGGAGGAGCTAATAATTGTTATAAATTAGGAATAATCCCTAAAGAAATTTGGGGGGATATGGATTCGGTCGAAGAAAAAGTTTATAACTTTTATAAGGAAAAAGGAGTCAAATTCAATGTATTTGATAGAAATAAAGATTTCAGTGATACAGAGTTGTTATTAGAATATCTTTATTCAAAATTTAATAGAATATATGTTTTATTTGCTAAAGGGAGTGAAGTTGATCATTTTTTAACTAATATTAACTTGTTATTTAAATTTAAAAAAATTATTTTTTCAAGTTATAATGAAGATATCTTCTTAATAGAAAATAGTTTTGTTTTTGAAAATAAATTAGGGAAAAATATTTCGTTCATTCCATATAGTAACGTTGTAAAAAATTTAACTTTAGAGGGATTTAAATACAATATTTCTAACAGGAATATAGATAGAGGGACATCCCTTTGCTTGAGTAATGTAATAAAAAATAAAATTGCAAAGATAAAATTTGATGAAGGTATGGTTATAGCTATAATAAAAAATATTTAAGGGGGAAAATATGCTAAAAGAAGGATTAACTTTTGAAATGAAAAAAATAGTTACAGAAAATGATACTGCGGCTAAGGTTGCGTCAGGAGCAGTTGAAGTTTTTGCTACACCAATAATGATAGCTTTTATGGAAAATACAGCTTTAAATTTAGCTAAACCACATCTTGAAGATGAGTATACTACTGTTGGAACAAAAGTAAATGTAAAACATTTGAAGGCAACTTTGGTTGGTGCTGAAGTTGTGTGTAAGGCGGAGCTAAAAAAAGTGGATGGTAAAAGACTTTTATTTGAAGTAAAAGTTTTTGAAGGAGATATTTTAGTTGGAGACGGAGAACACGAAAGATATATAGTAAATGAAGAAAAATTTATAAAAAATTTACAAAAGAATAGCTGATTTTTTATTTGCTAAGCCGTCTTTTATTAGTTTAAAAGTAATGGAGATGATTAAGTTTGAAAGACAGAAAAAAAATACAAAAAAAATATAAATGGAATCTTGAAGATATATATAAATCTTGGAAAGATTGGGAAAAAGATATAGATTTATTGCAGTCTATGATGAACGATATTCAAAAATATAAAAATAAACTCTCTAAGAGTGCAAAAACTTTTATAAACTTCAAAAAGGAAATGGAAAAAATTTCTATATTGCTAGAAAAAATTTATTTGTATCCATATCTTTTAAAAGATTTAGATTCAACAGATGAAGAAACCTCTGTAAGAATGCAAAAGATAGAGAATATCTATATGAATTTTTCTATATCTATGTCTTGGGTAGATCCTGAAATTTTATCCATACCTAAAGAAAAAATGATATCATGGATAGAAAAAAATAAAAATTTAAAAGAATATGAATTCAACTTAATGGAACTATATAGATTACAGGAACACATACTTAGTGATGATAAGGAAAAATTAATTTCATATTTTGGTCAATATATGGGAATACCATCTGACTTATATGGAGAATTATCTATTTCAGATATAAAATGGAATTCTATAAAATTATCTACTGGAGAAAAGGTAGAAGTTAGTAATGGTGTTTACTCAAGAATATTATCTACAAATAGAAATCAAAATGATAGAAAAAAAGCTTTTCAAGCTTTATATAAAAGTTACGATAATACTAAAAACACTTTTGCTGCTATATACAGATCTATTCTTTATAGAAATATAGCATCGGCAAAAGCTAGAAATTTTAAATCTGTATTATCTATGTTTTTAGAAAATAAAAATATACCTGAGAGCGTTTTTTTATCTCTTATAGAATCCGCTTCTAATAATACTGAACCACTAAGAAGGTATATTAATTTAAGAAAAAAATATTTAAAACTTAAAGAATATCACTATTATGATAATAGTATAAATATACTTGAATATGATAAAAAATTTGATTATGAAGAAGCTAAAAAAATAGTTTTGAACTCTGTGTCAGTTTTAGGAAAAGATTATTCAGATAAAATGAATAGAGCACTTAGTGATGGTTGGTTAGATGTTTTTGAAACAAAAAACAAAAGAAGCGGGGCATATTCTATAAACATATACGATGTTCATCCTTATATGTTATTAAATTATCAAGAAACTCTTGATGATGTTTTCACTTTGGCACATGAATTAGGACATACAATGCATACAATTTTGTCTAACGAAAATCAGCCTTACGAAACTTCTGATTACACTATATTTGTTGCTGAGGTTGCATCAACTTTCAACGAAAGATTATTACTAGATTATATGCTAGAAAATTCAAATGATAGTTATGAAAAGATAGCTTTACTAGAGCAATCTCTTGGAAATTTTGTTGGAACTTACTACATACAATCATTATTTGCAAATTATGAATATTTAGCGCATTCTATGGTAGAAAGAGGTGAATCTATTACACCAGATATACTTTCTTCTATAATGTTTGATCTATTCAAAAAATATTTTGGTGATACCGTAAAAATTGATGAATTACAAAAAATAATTTGGGCTAGAATACCACATTTTTATAATTCACCTTTTTATGTATATCAATATGCAACATCTTTTTCCGCTTCATCTAAACTTTATTCCAATATAAAGAAAGATAAGAAGAATATAGAAAAATACTTAAATTTATTAAAATCTGGTGGTAATGATCATCCTATGAATCAGTTGAAGAAAGCTGGAGTAGACTTATCTAAAAAAAGTAGCTTTGATGTAATAGGCGAAGAGTTTTCAAAATTGTTAGATATCTTTGAAAACGAACTTAACAAAATAACTAAATAACAAATTTGTATTTAACTTTTAGTATGATATAATAAAATACACAATAATTAAATAAGGGGGTAATAATGTACGATTACAATTCTAATGTAAGTTACACTAATAAATTTTTAAGAAGAGTTTTTTTAAATATGATAATTGGAGTTGCGATTTCTTTATCAGTTTGTTTTTACTTATATAATAATGTTTCTATTTTATATAAATTAACTAATTATTTCACTCTAATAGCTTTTGCTCAACTAGGTATGGTACTAGCTTTAAATTTAAGTATAAATAGAATTTCTAGTTTAACTGCTAGAATGATGTTTTATATTTATTCTGCACTTAATGGATTAACTCTATCTGTTATAGGAGTAGTTTATTCACCGGCAATAATATTCTACGCTTTTGTAACAGCAGTAGTTGTGTTTGCTGTTATGGCCATTTTTGGTTTAGTAACCAACGAAGATTTAAGTTCTTACAGGACATTTCTTATGATAGGATTAATATCTTTAGTGGTTATGAGTCTAGTTAATATATTTTTAAAAATACAAGCTATTTACTGGATAGAAACTTTATTAGGTGTAGTTATATTTTGTGGTCTTACAGCTTTTGATGTAAACAGAATAAAACATATAGCTTATCAATATGGTGGCGGAGACGAAGAAATGCTATCAAAGATAGGAACAATAGGAGCACTCCAGCTATATTTAGATTTCATAAATATGTTCTTGTACATATTGAGAATATTTGGAAGAAAAAAATAAAAATAAAAATAAAAATGCTGAAATATTTCAGCATTTTTTTATTGTATTAAATCTAAAATTGTAATTGCTGCTACTGCTTCTATGACAGGTAAAATTCTTGGAATAATACATGCATCATGTCTTCCTTCTATTTTAATAATTTCTTCTGTCATTGTTTTCATGTTGATACTTTTTTGAGGAAGAGAAATTGATGGAGTAGGTTTTACAATAACAGAAAAAATTACAGGCATTCCAGTTGTTAAACCACCTAATATACCTCCGTTATTATTTGTTGAAGTTCGGATTGTTTTATTTTCGTCAAGAATATATTGATCGTTTAGCTCTTTTCCGGTTCCGTTCGTATAGTTAAATCCAAGACCAAATTCTATACCCTTTATTGACGGAATAGAAAAAATTATTGAAGATAATTTACTTTCGAAACTTTCAAAAAAAGGTTCTCCTAAACCAATAGGTAGATTTAAACATATACATTCTACTATTCCACCTATAGAATCTCCATTTAAACTTATTTGTTCGACGTATTTTTTTGCTTTTACAGACAGATTTTTATCTAAAAAAGGTAAATCGTAATTTTTTATTTCTTGCAGCAAATTTTCATCTATTTCTCTATGTAAAAGACTGCAAGAAGAAAAATGGGATATTTGTTTAATGTGAGAATATATTTTTATATTTTTTTCTAATAAAATTTGTTTGGCTAATGCTCCAACAAAAACTATTGGAAGTGTTAGTCTACCAGAAAAAGTTCCACCACCTCTGAAATCATTATATCCGTTAAATTTTATTTTAGATGGGAAATCAGCATGGCTTGGTCTAACTAAATCTTTAATTTTTTCGTAATCTTTCGATTTAATATTTTTGTTAGGGAATAAAACTGTTAAAGGAGCACCAGTAGTTTTATTATTAAATACTCCACTAATAATTTTATATTCATCAGTTTCTAATCTTTGCGTTGAGATAATTTTATTTTTTGTAGTTCTTCTATTAATTTCATCTTTAATATAATCGTAATTTATTTCTAAACCTGGTTTTAAACCGTCTATTGTTATACCTAAAAATTCTCCGTGAGATTCTCCAAATATAGTAATTTTTATATGATTACCCCAAGTGTTCATATCTACCTCCCAAGAAAGCAAAAGTTTTCCAAAACGTTGGAAAAGATTTAGAAACACAGGACTCGTTATCTATATAAAATGTTTCGTTATTTTTTAGAGCCGTGCTTGCTATAGCTATAGTCATGGCTAATCTGTGATCATTTAAAGAAGAAAGTTTAGCTGAATTAAAAATTTTGAAATTATTTTCTATATTTAGTCCTTCTACATACAAATTATTATCATCAGTTTTAACATTTACACCTAAATTTTTTAAAATTTGTTCTATTCCATTCAATCTGTCAGATTCTTTTAATCTTAGTCTTTTGACATTGTAGAAATTTATTATTTTATTTGATAAAGCGGCTTTTATAGATAATATAGGAATAATGTCAGGAATATCTTTTGCATCAATACTTAAATGATTTTCTGTTGAATTATCTATAAAATTTATTAAGTCAATCGCTTTTTTATCTCCTTGAAGAGATGTATCATAATTAATGTTTTTAATATTAATATCATTTCCTATCGAGTTAGCAACTATAAAAAATGCAGCTTGAGAAAAATCTCCTTCAACTTCTATTTCACAAGCTGAATATTTTTGATTTCCCTTTATTAAAAATTTTTTATAGTTAATATTTTCTACGACAATTCCAAATTTCTTTATTATATCTAAAGTTAAATCTATATAATTTTTAGATTCTAAATCACCTATAACATTTATTACGGATTCACCATCTAGTAGTGGAAGAGCCATTAGCATACCACTTATAAACTGTGAACTGGTATCTCCGTTTATGTTGTAAACTCCAGAATTAATATGTCCTTTTAAAAATAGATTATTTTGTGAAAACTTATAAAATACATTATTTTTTTTAAAAACTTCAATGTATGGAAAAAGAGGTCTATCAAATAGACGACCTCTTCCATTAAAGTTAATTTCATTTTCAATGATAATGGATAATGGAATTAAAAATCTTAAAGTTGATCCAGATTCATTACAGTTTATATTTAATTGTTTTTTTATTTTTTGTCTATTAATTCCTTCTATTTCTATAAAATTTTCTTCTAAATTAATTTTTGCACCAAAATTTTTCATGGCTTCAATAGTCGCAATTACATCGTCAGATAAACCATTGAAAAATATTTTAGATTTTTCTTCAGCAAACGATGCACATATTATAGCTCTGTGTAATATACTTTTTGAAGAAGGGACATATACATCACCAGACAATTTGTTAGAAAATAACTTTAAGCTCATAATAACCTCTTTTATTTTTTTATGATAAAATCACCTTTTATTATATCTTTACACATTTTTATAAATTTAATTTTTTTATTCATATGTAGTGGAATAATAATTTGTTTTTTGTCTTTTGTTATATTTTCTATTACTGGAATAATTTTGTTGCCTATTTTCATCTCTCTCAAAAAAGATTTTTCTATATCATCAAAATGAATTATTAATTTCATATATTTCAATGTTTTTTCTTTAGTATCAATTTTTAACTTATAAGACAACATATTTTTTATTTGCTTGAATGCAAAATATAAAAATAAAATAGCCAAAGCAAGAGATATAATATTTTGTTTTAGGTAGTAATTATACAATTGAACTAATGATATTATTATAAGAGGAATACTTGTAGCTAATACTATAATTTTTTTACGATTTTCTATATAAAAAGTTTCAGTTGAATTATATTCTATATTTTCTTCCTCAAGCTTTTTTATTAAATCTTCAAAAAACATATTTTCTCCTTTATTTATTTTGTTTAATTTCTAATTTATAGATATATTCTCCGGGCTTTATCATTTTTATATTATTTCTAGCTATTTTTTCTTTTTCAAATTCCATATCTAAACTATCTAGCTGTGCAATTTTTTTATCAAGTGATTCTATTTGTTTCGTCAGTTCAATTTTATCATTTTTAATTTTATTTATTTTTGAAATATTTTTATATATTTGTGGAACTACTTTGAAGGCAAATCCTATAAATAAAACAAAAGAAATCGTGAATGTTATTAGATACTTTTTGTTGCTTTCCATTTCATCACTTCACATTCTTTAAAGAATCTTTTTTTATATTTTGTAATTTTTTTGCTATCATTCGTTTTGCCATTGGAGAAACTTTGTCTACAAAAAGCACAGCATTTAAATGATCGTATTCATGTTGCATAACAATAGCTAAAAATCCATCAACATTTTCTTCTTTTGCTTCTCCGTTTTCATCCAGATATTTTATATTAATTTTTTTTGGTCTTTCTACTTTTTTAAATATGCCAGGAACGCTTAAACATCCTTCCTCATATTCTTGAATTTCATCTGTAAGTGGTGTAATAATAGGATTTATAACTTTTCTAACAACACCATTTCCGTCATCACAAACAAACATTCTCATACTTTTTCCTATTTGTGGAGCAGCTAAACCAACTCCATCAGTAGCATACATAGTTTCAACCATATCATCCAAAATTTTTCTTGTTTCATCATCTATATTATTAACTTCTGAAGCTATTTTTCTAAGTACTGGATCTCCATATTTTTTAATTTCGTATATCATTAACAACCTCCTGCTATATTAAATTTATTGGATCAACATCTATAGTTATTCTATAATGATAAGATTTATACTTAAAATCTTCTATATTTTTAATTTTTTCTTTAAATTTGTCAATAGTCTTTTTATTCCCCTTTATAAATATATTATATCTGTATCTCATTTTAACTTTATAAACTAAACTAGGCATAGGACCATAAATATATATATTTTCATCTTTCATAACATTTTTAATTTCTTGAAATAGTTTTTGTGCAATTTTTCTAGCAGTATTTTCTTCTTGTGAGCTTATACCTATATTTATAATTTTTGAGTAAGGAGGATAATTTAAAATTTTTCTATATTCTATTTCTTTATTGTAAAAATCTGTAAATAACTCCTCTTTACTATTAGTTATTGTATAATTTTCTGGTTGGTAAGTTTGTATTATAACTTTACCTTCTCTATCTCCTCTACCAGATCTTCCAGAAACTTGTGTTAAAAGTTGAAAAGTTCTTTCATTTGATCTGAAATCTGGAAAGTTAAGAGATGCATCCGCATCTATTACTCCTACTAGAGTAACATTAGGAAAATGTAATCCCTTTGCAATTATTTGAGTACCTATTAATATTTTATATTCGCCGTTAGAAAATTTTGAATACACAAGGTTGAAAAAATCTTTTTTTTTCGATTTATCAGCATCAATAGATATCATTGGAACATCAAAATATTTTTTCAGTTCTTCTTCAATTTTTTCTAAACCTTTCCCTCCGAAAAATAAATTCTCACTATTACATTTTGTACATTTATTAGTGAATTTTTTTGTTTTGCCACAGTAATTACATTTTAACTTATTCGATTTTATATAATATGTCATTTTAATAGAACAGTTATCACACTCTTCAACATAACCACAATCTTTACATTGTATGTAGGTTGAGTATCCTTTTCTATTCAAAAGCAAAATAACTTGCTCATTTTTAAGTAACGCATCTTTGATGGAAGATAATAATCTTTCGCTAAAAAAATTGTGTTCTTCTTTTCTCATATCAACAATTTCAGTATTTGGTATGCTTGCATTTCCAAATCTTTCATTTAATGTTAAAAGATTATAAATGTTGTTTTTTGCATAAAAATAACTTTCTATAGATGGAGTGGCACTACCAAGAACCAATTTCACATTTTCAATCATGGAGCGTTTAATGGCAACATATTTAGCATTGTATCTAGGTGAAGATCCGTTTTGTTTATAGTTATCGTCATGTTCTTCGTCTATTATAATGTATTTTAAATTTTTAACTGGAGCAAAAATTGCAGATCTAACACCAAGAACTATTTTCTTTTTTCCAGAATATATTGACAGCCATTCATCCTTTCTTTCTTTTTCACTCAATGCACTGTGGATAATAGCAACATTATTTTTAAATTCTAGTTTGAATCTGTTTATCATCTGTGGAGTTAAAGAAATTTCTGGCACAAGAAATATTATTCCTCCTCCCTCTTTCACGACAGATTTTATAATTTCAATATATATTTCTGTTTTTCCAGATCCAGTTACACCTTTTATTAAAAAATATTTTTCATCACTGTTTATAATTTCTTTTGTGATATTTTTTTGATTTTTTGATAGTAAAATTTTTTTGAATGAAAAATCTTCTATGATTTCATTTTTTTCTTCTTTTATTTGATAGTCATGTATAACATTTATAATTCCATTTTCACGAAGTAAAGTTGGATTTTTAATAGAGCTACTAGATAATCTTATTTTTTTATAAAAAAAATCGTAGACATTTTTATTAAATTTTTCAAGGCTTTTAAATTTTTTTAAATTTAAACTAATAGTCTTTTTATCTTTACTTAATTTTATAAATTGTTTATCAAGTAATTCTGTATATAAATTTTTAGAAAATTTATGCTTAAAATAACTTACAGTTAGGGTAGATTTTTCGATAGTTAAATCTAATATATATTTATAATCTTTAATTTTAATTTTATTTATATTATCAAAATTTATTAGATAACAAAAATTAACCTTTGTTAGTATGTTTTTTGGTATAACAGAGTTAAAAGCATGTTTATATTCACATAGATAATAATCGCTTATCCATTTTATTAATTGTAATTGATTTTTAGAAATTATAATTGAATTTTCAATTTTGCTTGATATAGGTAAAACTTCAAAATTTATTTTTTGTAAAGACTTTTCATCAAGTTCCTCTATAATAAATGCAGATTTTTTTGTTGCACGAAATGGAACTATAACATTTTCACCAATTTCAAATTCATTATCTTCATCTTTATATGTAAAAATACCTATATCTTGAACATAAACATTATAGTACTTCATAAATACCTCAACTATTTTAATTTAACTCTTATTTTGTTTATTTCGTTTATATTTCTACCTTCTGCAGGATATTGCTCTACTACAAGTCCTAAGCCGTTAATTTCTACATCTATATCAGTATCCTTAAATAAATTTAAAACTTCTTTGGCACTCATTCCTTTTAAATTAGGCATATACATCATGTCTTCATCCGTTGATACAGATTTTTCAACATTAGCTTTCTTTTTGCTGAGACTAATTTTATGGTTGTTTTTTGATAACAATTCTTCTTTTTGTATAATTCTTTTTATTACATTTGAAACTACTGGGGCCGCTACTGCTCCACCAAATTTTTGTGTATTAATTTCATCTTGAGGTCTCATAAACATAGCCATTACTACATATTTTGGATTATCAACTGGAAAAAAACCTATAAAAGATGCTAGATATTCATTTTTAGCGTATCCTCCTGGTATACTAAGCTGAGCAGTTCCAGTTTTACCTCCTATTTTATAACCTTCTATTTTAGCTCTGGAACCAGTACCATTCTCTACAGTTTCTTCTAATATTTTTCTCATTTTTGCTGATGTTTCTTCCGATATAACTTTATTGACTAGATGCTTATCAAACCTTTTAATAACAACTCCATTAGAATCAGTTATCTTATCAACCATATAAGGTCTATAAAGATTACCTCCGTTAACGACAGCTGTAAAAGCTGTTATCATTTGAATTGGAGTTACCGCAATTCCCTGTCCAAAAGCCATATTACTTTTCTTTAGTTTATCCCACTTTTTATATCCTATAGTATACGGTTTTATTTCTCCTGGAAAGTCAACTCCAGTTTTATTATATAATCCATAAGATTTTAATATTTCTTCAAATTCTTGTTCAGTAAATTTATCACTTATCAATACCATACCAACGTTACTAGAACGTCTAACTATATCTTTTGTAGTTAAAATACCATTTACACTTCTACTACTTTCTTTTATAACGTGATTATATTTTGTTATCGTACCATTTCCAATATTAAATGATGAATTTTCATTTATTACACCTTTGTCCATCGCAGCCGAAACAATGAGAGGTTTAAAAATAGATCCTGGTTCGTATTGATTTTGAAAAATATTGTTTCTTAAAGCTTTTTTATCTTTTGAAAAAACTGACATAGCTATTATTCTTCCAGTATCTGCCTCCATAACAACACCATATGCTTCTCTTGCATTTTTAGCTATGAATTGTTTTTTTATTTCGTCATTTAAAATATAATTTATTCCACTATTTATAGTTAAATGAATATTTCTTCCTTCTAAATCTAAATTTGCTTTTTCTGTTGTAAAAGGTAGAGTTTGATCTCTTCTCTCACTATATATGCCTATTTTTTTTCTCTTTCTTCCAATAAGATAATTTTGATACATTTTTTCTAGACCAAAAATACCTACCTTCTCATCTTTTGAATTTTCGTTATAACCAATAAATCCAACTATTCTATTAAATTCTTCTTCATTGTAATACATTCTTTCTATTTTTTTTTCGAAAGATATCATAAGTCTTTTATTTTTTTTGCTTTTAGTATTTAATATTTCTTCAGATATTTTATCTTTAACATTAGAATCTACAGATTTTGCAATAATTTTATATTTTTTATTTTTTTGATAATCTTCTTCAAGATTTTGCAATATATTTTTATCTAAAGATACGAGTTTAGAATTTGAAATTATTTCAACTTCTTTTAATAATTCATCATTATTATGATGTAATAAAGATGGGTTAACTACTATATTATATTCTCTTTTATTAAATGCAAGTTTTTTACCTTCATTATCGAAAATACTTCCTCTTTCCCCAACTTCATAATTTACTTTTGTACTTTGCATATTCATTCTAGTTAGATATTTATTACTTTGAAATATTTGTATTTGTACTAATCTTATGAATATTATAATGAATATTGCCAAAAATATATTTATGGATGCTTTAATTCTTTTGTTAAAGTGTGCGTTATTTGTTATCTTTTTTTTAGATGAAGAAGAAGTTCTCCAATTTAATTTTAGATAAAGAGCATACATAAAAATAAACCCTAATGTTAAAATTAGAGTACTTTTTATAAAAAAGCTATATATTATCAATATTAAAGAAAATAAAAACGTAATTATGGATATAATAAGCAATTAATTTCCTCCCAAATCAAGTAAAGTTGTCTCATTAAAGTTTTGTACTAAATAATCAAAAATAGGGTCTTCTATATCATAGATATTGTTTATGTTATCGCCATCATTAGAAACTAAATTATATATTTCTGATAATTTTATTTTATCAGCATTATATTTTAAAGAATAGATGGTGTTAGAATCAAAAGTGTCATTTTCTTTATTAGATATAATTATTTCATTTTCTTCCAACATTTTTAAAATATTTATTAAATTTGCTTCTGACACAGATATGTTGTCTTGTAAATAATTAAGTGTTACATCTTCAGTTAATCTATTTTGAAATTTTACTAGAATCATTAATATTTTTATAGAAACATAAAATTTACTTTTAAAACTCATATTTTTTAATTCAGTATTTAAAACATCTCTAGGATTTTGTAGTATATAACTTAAATGTGCTCCTAATATTATTAGAAACCAAGTTACTCTTATCCAAATTAAAAATATAAAAATTACTGAAAAGCTTCCATATATATAGTTGTATTTGTTTATCCATGATTGTAAATATATAGAGAAGTATTGAACAAGTATAAAAATTATTGATATGACTGTGGAAGAAATAAATGCAGGTAAAATTTTAACATCTGTATTTGGCATAACCAAATAAAACACAAAAAAAATAGCCACTAAACTAAAAAAAGGAATACATTTAGTGATTACTCTATAAATTATACTTATATCACTAAAGCTATTTGCTATATATATAAAAGCTCCGTTCAATATTAAAAATAAAAGAGGAATAAATATAAAAAAAGATATGTAGTCACTTATTTTTCTTATTATAGTCCTTGATTTAGTTACATGCCAAACATCGTTCAAAGCGTTTTCTATAACTGAAAACATACTTACTAATGTCCAAGCTAAAAATAAAAATCCAATACCAGCAAGAACACCACCTCTAGCATTTTCTAATAAATTTTCAGAAAATGTAATTATCAGGCTAAGCACATCTTTTTTTAGTGGTGAGTAGTTATCAAATTGTTTTAAAATTATATCTGATATACCAAACCAAGAACCAATACTGAATAATATCGCAAATAAAGGAACTAAAGAAAGGACCGTATAAAAGCATAGATAAATAACCCAGAAAGAAGAGTTTGCTTTTTTATACTGTTCATAAGCTTTCTCAATTCCGTGACTTATAGTTCCATAATAATTTTTTATATCATCAAAGTTCATATTAATCCTCAACTATTTGTTAAAAAGGTTAGAAAAAGATTCTTTATCAACAACATATATATATGATAAATTAGAAGGAGAAACTATATAATCTCCTAACTTAACTATAGATTTTTTATTTGTGCTATCTACCATTGAGAATAATTCTCCGTCGGCACCTATTTTTTTCATAATTTTTTTATCTACTTTTAATGCTTTATATTGTTCTTCTCCTAAATTATATGTTTTTGCTTTTTGGACATCTAAAATAACAGTTTCAAAAATATATTTTTCTTGAAATATTTCCTCTGCAAGTGTAAAATTAAAATTAAAAATTAATATAAAAAACATAAATATTTTTTTCATAGATTAATTTTCCTCCGTGATTAATTAATAATTATATACATTATATCATACAACAGCTATTTTTTCTAATTATAGTATACAATTATTTTAATTTTTAAAAATATTTTCATAAACTTTTAAAAATTATATTTCATTTTAATATTTTAAGATAAAAATCGTATTTTGGTGGTGATGATATAATTATGAAAACAAATAATAATAGTGTAGCTGAGTATCTTTTTCATAAAGGAGAAAATTATCACGCATATAATTATTTAGGATCTTTTTTTAGAAAAGACTATACAGTTTTTAGAGTTTGGGCAAAAAATGCAAAAAAAGTTTTTGTTACTGGAGATTTTAACGATTGGAATTATTATAGTCATGAGATGAATAAAGTAAATGATAATGGCATATTTGAAATTAAAATCAAGGGTGTTAAAAATTTTGATTGTTATAAATATGTTATAGTTAGCGGTCAGGACAAAATAATTTTAAAATCGGATCCATACGCTAGACATTTTGAAACAAGACCAAATACATCAAGTAAAGTATATAGTTCTAAAAAATTTAAATGGACGGATAAAAAATGGATTAACAGAAGAGAAATACCATATAATTTACCACTAAATATATATGAGTTTCACATGGGTTCTTGGAAAAAATATGGAGATGGAGAATTTTTTAATTATAGAAAAGTTGCTGATGAATTGTCTAAATATTTAGTTGAAATGGGATACACTCACGTTGAAGTAATGCCTGTAACGGAATATCCTTATGATAAATCTTGGGGATACCAAGTTACTGGATATTTTGCTCCAACTTCTAGATATGGATTGCCAGAAGATTTTAAATATTTTATTAATAAAATGCACGAAAATAATATAGGGGTAATCATTGACTGGGTTCCTGGACATTTTCCGAGAGATCAATATGGACTTGCTTCATTTGATGGAACATACTTATACGAGTATGATCATCCATTTAAAAGAGAACATAAAGGGTGGGGAACACTGGTATTTGATTATGGAAAAAATGAAGTCATAAGTTTTTTAATATCATCAGCTGTTTATTGGATAGAGGAATTTCATGTAGATGGATTAAGAGTTGATGCAGTTACTTCAATGATTTATTTAAATTATGATAGAAACGATAACGAATGGGAAAAAAATAAGTATGGTGGCAGCGGAAATTTAGAAGCAATAGATTTTTTAAAAAGACTTAATAAGTATATACATGAAAATTATCCTTCAGTTATGACTATAGCCGAAGAATCAACAGATTGGCCAAATATAACCAACGCTCATACAACTGATGGGCTGTGCTTTAATTTTAAGTGGAATATGGGGTGGATGAATGATGCTTTATCATATCTAACTGAGGATCCATTTTTTAGAAAATATAAACATGAAAAATTAACTTTTCCATTATTATATGCCTTTAATGAAAATTATATATTGCCAATATCACATGACGAAGTCGTTCATGGGAAAAAATCTCTTTTAGACAAATCACCAGTTGGATACAATGAAAAATTTAGTAATTTTAAAATATTTTTAAGTTATATGTACTCTCAACCAGGTAAAAAACTGACTTTTATGGGAAGCGAGTTTGGTCAATTTATCGAATGGGATGAAAATAAAGAAATTGATTGGATTTTACTTAACTATGATAAACATAAAAAACTTTTATATTTTGTTAAAAAATTAAATTATTTTTATATAAATAATAAAGAATTTTGGGAAGATGATCATAGCTGGAATGGTTTTAGATGGCATAAATTAAATGATAAAGATAATAATATTTTTGCATATTCAAGAATTTCAAAAAATAAAAGTGAGATCTTGATAGTATTAAATTTTTCAGGACAAAAAATAACTAATTACAAAATAGGCGTAGAAAAGAATTCAAATTATAAAAAATGTTTTTCTACTGAAGATAAAATTTTTGGAGGAACAGGGTTAAGAAATTATAATATAAAAACTCACAACAGTGAGTACGACGGATTTGAAAGTTATATAAAAATAAATTTAGAGCCTTTCTCTGCTATATTTTTAAGAAAACTTTAATTGGGGGGATAATTATGGTAGAAAAAAAAGAAGTTGTAGCAATGTTGTTAGCAGGAGGTCAGGGTAGCAGACTTGAAATTCTTACAAAAAATATTGCTAAACCTGCAGTTCCATACGGTGGTAAATATAGAATTATAGATTTTCCACTTTCTAACTGTGTAAATTCAGGAATAACCAATATTGGTGTTTTAACACAATATAAGCCACTTCTATTGAACAGCTATATTGGCAACGGACAACCTTGGGATTTGGATAGAATGAATGGTGGAGTTGCGATACTTCCTCCATATACATCTGGTAAAGCTGGTGAATGGTATAAAGGAACTGCCAATGCCATATATCAAAATTTAAATTATATAGAACAATTTGATCCTGAATATGTTTTAATTTTATCTGGTGATCATATCTATAAAATGAATTATTCAGAAATGATAGATTTTCATAAGAAAAAAGAAGCGGATTTAACTATTTCAACTATAGAAGTAGATATAAAAGATGCGAGTAGATTCGGTATACTTAATACAAATAAAGATTATTCAGTATATGAATTTGTAGAAAAACCTAAAAATCCTATATCTAATAAGGCTTCTATGGGAATTTATGTTTTTACATACAGTAAGCTAAAAAAATATTTAGAAATTTCTGAAAATGATAAGAATACTAGTTTTGACTTTGGTAAAGATATAATTCCTGCTATGCTAAAAGCCGGAGAAAAAGTATTTGCATTTCCTTATTCTGGATACTGGAAGGATGTTGGAACAATAGAAAGTTTATGGGAAGCTAATATGGATCTAATAGACAATGCCAGTGACTTTAATTTAAGTGATCCACTATGGAGAATATATTGTAGGCATATAGAATACATGCCACAGTATATTTCTAGTAAAGCTGAAGTTTCAAATTCTATGATATCAGAAGGATGTGAAATAAGAGGAAAGGTTACAGATTCAATATTATCTTCGGGGGTTATAGTCGAAGACGGAGCTGAAGTAAAGAGATCAGTAATTATGCATAATACTATAATAAAAAAAGGAGCTAAAGTCTATAATAGTATAATTGCAGAAGAAGCAGTTATAATGCCAAACGTTTTAATAGGCACAAACAAAAAAGAAGGAAATAAAATAAATGTTATAGGAAGAAAAGAAGTAGTAAGTAATAAAGCTAATAAAGAGAATAAAACTAAAAAATAGGTTAAGGAGGTATAGTTTATGAATGCATTTTGTATTTTATTTTCGGGAAGTTATAGCGATAATACAGAAATTTTACCTTTAACTCAAAAAAGAACTACAGCTTCCTTGCCATATGGTGGTAGATTTAGATTGATTGATTTTGTACTTTCTTCATTAGTTAAATCAAATGTTCCTAATATAGGTATAATAACAAGAAAAAATTACAATTCTTTGATGGATCATTTAGGTTGGGGAAAGGATTGGGACTTAAATAGAAAAAATGGTGGTTTAAAAATTTTAACTCCTCACGCAAATAGTAGGGATTATCTAAACATTCAAACTAAATTTGAAGCTTTACTTAGTGTAGAATCTTATATAGATAGTATGCTACAAGATTATTGTATTCTTGCGGAAGCTTCAAATATTTATAATTTAGATTTTAAAGATTTACTTAAATTTCATATAAGTACAAATGCAGATATAACTGCTGTATATAAAAAGAAAAAAATAGATAAGGGAGAGACAGAAATCATATTTGACGATAAAGGTAGAGGGTATGATTCGCTTTATAACCACAATGAGCAAGATAGAGAAGGAAATGTTTTGCTTAGAACTTTTATACTAAAAAAAGATTTTTTGAAAGAATTAATAAACAAGGGAGTAACATTAGGGTGGGAAGATATAGCTAAAGATTTTATCTCTAAAAATTTCCATAAGTTAAATGTATACTGTTATGAGCACAAAGGATACTGTATGGTAATTAATTCTGTAGAAAATTATTTCAAAGCAAATATGGATTTATTAAAGAAAAATGTAAGAGATGATTTATTTTTAAGTGGAACAAACATATTAACTAAGATAAAAGATAGTGTTCCAACAATGTATGGAAAAAATTCTAACGTTAAAAATTCTATTTTAGGTGACGGGTCAGTCATAGATGGTGTGGTAGAAAATTCGGTTATATTTAGAGAGGTGAAGATAGGAAAAGGTGCCGTAGTTAAAAACTCAATAATTTTTGAAGGAACTGTAATAGAAGACGGGGCATTACTAGAAAATGTAATTACTGATAAAAATGTGACTATAACTAAAGGAAAGGAAATTAAAGGGAGCAAAAAATATCCATATGTAATCCCTAGAAGCAAAAAAATATGATGGGGGAAAATTATGAAAATTTTATTTGTTGCATCTGAAGCTGTACCCTTTATTAAATCAGGTGGCTTAGGTGATGTTATAGGGTCTCTACCTAAAGCATTAAAATCAAAATGTGAAGATATAAGAGTTGTTATACCTTACTATTCTCAAATTGGTAAAAATAGAGAAGATATTGTTTTCAAAAAATATTTTTTTGTCAATCATGGACATAGAAGAAGTTACGTTGGAGTATTTGAAGCTGATGTAGATGGAGTTACTTATTATTTAATAGACAATGAAGAATTTTTTAATCGTTCAAATTTATATGGGGAATTTGATGACGGAGAAAGATTTTCATATTTTTCAAAAGCTATAATAGACTTGTTACCTGAAATAGATTATAAACCAGATATAATAAATGCAAACGATTGGCATACTTCTCTAGTTCCTGTTTATTTAGATTTATACAAAAAAAACGGAGTTCAGTTCTACCAAGAAATAAAAAGTGTTATATCTATACATAATATAGAATTTCAAGGAAAGTTTTCAAAAGATATACTTGGGCCTATATTTGGTTTAGATAATTCTTATTTAAATATTTTAATGTTTGGAGATTGTTTGAATTTGCTAAAGGCAGCTATACAAACATCTAACCTTGTAACTACTGTAAGTGAAACCTATGCAGATGAAATATTAACACCTTATTTTTCTTATGGATTAGATGAGATATTGCGTATAGAAAAACACAAAATAATAGGAGTTTTGAATGGAATAGATACAAAATTATTTAATCCGTATAAAGATAGTATAATATATCAAAATTACAACACTAACAGCATAAATAAAAAAGTATTAAACAAAGTAAAGTTACAAGAAGAATTAAATTTAGAAGTTGATGAAAATATTCCTATGATTGGAATGATAGGTAGAATAACTCACCAAAAAGGTATGGAATTACTATTAGAAGTTTTTGATAAAATAATGTTAAATAATTTACAACTTGTAATAATAGGTTCCGGAGATAAATATTTCGAAAATAGATTAAGGGAAAAGCAACATATATACAGAGATAAATTTAGATTAAATATATTATTTTCTAACGAGTTAGCACAAAAATTATATGCTGCATCAGATATGTTTTTAATGCCATCAAAATCAGAACCTTGTGGATTAGCTCAAATGATAGCTATGAGATATGGTAGTGTACCTATAGTTCATAGTGTTGGGGGATTAAAAGACACGGTAAAAGCCTACAATAGAGACATAAAAGAAGGAGAAGGATTTACTTTTCAATCTTTCAATTCATACGATATGTTAGATGCTATAAATAGAGCAATAGGATTATATAATGATAAAAAAGAATGGAAAATTATTGGTAAAAATGGTATGAAAAAAGATTTTAGTTGGAAAAAGTCTTCTGAAAAATATCTAGAAATTTACAAAAAATTATTTAACTATTAGATTGAGGTGATACATATTTTGAATCTAGAAGCAAACTTAAAAAAAGAACTTAATAACTATTTAGTAAAAAACTTTGGAGTTGATATAAAATCAGCTAATGAAAGACAAGTTTATGAAGCGTTAATGGTATCTATAAAAGATATTTTATCTAAACAAAAATATGATTTTTTAAACAAAAATTCAAATAAAAAAGTTGCATACTATATGTCTATGGAATTTTTAGTTGGAAAGACTCTTAAAAATAATTTATTTAATTTAAAATTAGAGGAATCAGTAAACGAATTTTTGAAAGAAAATAATATTAGTCTAGAAAATATTTACGATATAGAACCAGATCCCGGATTAGGTAATGGAGGATTAGGAAGATTGGCATCTTGTTTTATGGATGCACTGACTACAAATAATTATAATGTTGTAGGTTTTTCAATTTTATATGAATTTGGTATTTTTAAACAAAAATTATCAAATGGATGGCAACAAGAATTTCCAGATAGTTGGTTAGAATTTGGTAAATTTGGTCTGATTCCTAGAGAAGATGAAGAAATAGAAGTGAAATTTTATGGAAATGTAGATGAAATTTGGGATGAAAACGGGCATAAAATTATACACAAAGATTACAAATCTGTTATGGCAGTTCCTTACGATTTACTTATATCTGGATATAATACAACCGCAGTTAATACTTTAAGACTTTGGAGTGCTAAAGCTAAACATGGGTTTGATATAAATTTATTTTCTAGAGGAGAGTATGCTAAATCTTCAGAATCTGAAATAATAGCTTCTTCTATTTCTAAAGTACTTTATCCAGCTGATGAAGATGAAAGAGGAAAAGAATTAAGAATAAAACAACAATATTTCTTTGTATCTGCATCTTTACAACAATTATTAAAAGATCATTATAAAAAATATGGAACGTTTGATAATTTTCATGAAAAAGCAGCTATACATATAAATGATACGCATCCTTCATTATCTATACCTGAATTTATGAGAATTTTACTTGATGAATATTTTTACACTTGGGATAAGGCATGGGAAATTTGTACAAAAACTTTTGCTTACACAAACCATACAGTTATGTCAGAAGCTTTAGAGAAGTGGTCTATACCTTTATTTAGAACTATACTTCCTAGAATATATTCTATAATAGAAGAAATAAATAATAGATTTATTTTAATGTTAAATAATACGAATAGACAAGATAAAATAAATGCGACTAACATAATAAATGAAGGGTTTGTTAGAATGGCAAATCTTTGTATAATAGGATCTCACAGTGTAAATGGTGTATCTAAATTACATTCAGATATTTTAAAAGAACAAACTTTCAAAGAATTTAATGAAATATATCCAAATAAATTTACTAATATAACTAATGGAATAGCTCATAGAAGGTGGATAGGTCAGGCTAATCAAGAATTGACTAAATATTTGTATGAATTATTAAAAGTAGACTTTTTAACAGACTTGAAAGAAATAGAGAAGTTGATAGAATATAAAGATGATAAAAAAGTTCTTGATAAATTAATTGAAATTAAGAAATATAAAAAATCTTTGTTGGCAAAATATATTGAAGAAACAACTGGGACGACAATAGATATCGATTCTATATTTGACGTTCAAGTAAAAAGACTTCATGAATACAAAAGACAATTATTAAATGCTTTGCATATAATTTATCTGTATATTAAAGTAAAAACTCATAAAGAAAAAATTACTCCTAGAACTTTTATATTTGGTGCTAAAGCTTCAACAGGATATATGAGAGCAAAAGAAATAATTAAATTTATATGGTGTATTTCTGAAATGATTAAGAAAGATCCAGAAGCTAGAAAGTATATAAAGGTGATATTCATAGAAGATTATAAAGTTAGTTTAGCAGAATTAATAATACCTGCAGCTGATATTAGTGAACAAATATCTCAAGCTGGTAAAGAGGCATCTGGTACTGGAAATATGAAATTAATGATAAATGGTGCACTAACTTTAGGAACATTAGATGGTGCTAATGTAGAGATTTTTGAAAATGTAGGTAAAGAAAATATAGTGATATTTGGTCTTAAAAAGGATGAAGTTAATTCACTTTATTTAAATGGTTACAACCCAAGAGATTATTACGAATCATCTGACAGATTAAAAGAGGTAATAGATTTTATTTCGCATAATAAAATAAATGGAGAAAACTTCAGATCAATTTCAGATTATTTATTAAACAGTGATCCTTATATGAATTTAGCAGATTTTAATGAGTATGTTAAAGCCCAAGAGAAGGTTGAACAAATTTTTAATGATAAATACCTATTCGCTAAAATATCTTTAATCAACATAGCAAAATCTTCTATTTTTTCTGCAGATAGATCTGTTTACGAATACGCAGAAAAAATCTGGGTTATAAAAAAATAATTTTTAAATAAAGATTGGTTTACCAATCTTTATTTTTATATTTTAAACATTTAAAAAGATTATCAAAATAATTTTTAAAAATACTTTTTGTAACAAAATAATACAAAATTTATAAAAAAAACACACTCTTTATAAAAAAATATTGACTTTTTAGCTAATGGTGTTATAATTTTAAAAAAAGTGATATATATTTAAATATTTATATGTAATTCGGTACACAATAAAATAAAATAAATAATTTAAAATAGAGGTGCATATTTGTAGATAGCATAAAGTTGTTAAGGTATAGGGGCCAATGCTTTATGTGAATGACATTTTTGCCGAAAGAATACAAGATCCTTATATCTTTTATTCTTGGTTGATGTGTGAAGAGCATCAACTGTCATATTCTTATTAGAATATGGAGAGCTATTTATAGTTTTTCATTCTATCTGTATGGCGGCAAAAATTTATCTATGCACTTTTTTATTTTGTCAAAAGGGAGGTTATATATGAAATCTTTGATAAGATTGAGAATGAGTTCTCACGATGCACATTATGGTGGAAATTTAGTTGATGGGGCTAGAATGCTACAGTTATTTGGAGATGTTGCTACTGAATTATTGATTCAAATGGATGGAGATGAAGGATTGTTTAAAGCTTATGATAGTATAGAATTCATGGCTCCAGTCTTTGCAGGAGACTATATAGAAGCTGTTGGTGAAATAGTAGAAACTGGAAATTCTTCAAGAAAAATGATATTTGAAGCTAGAAAGGTTATAATTCCTAGACCTGACATTTCAGAATCTGCAGCTGATGTTTTAGCTGAACCTATAGTTGTGTGTAGAGCATCAGGAACTTGTGTAACTCCTAAAGATAAACAAAGAAAAAAATAAAATTCGGAGGTAGTTCTGTGGAAAAATTAATAATAACGGCGGCTATATGTGGAGCAGAGGTCACTAAGGAATCTAATCCAGCTGTTCCTTACACGGTAGATGAAATAGTTAGAGAAGCAGAATCTGCTTATAAAGCTGGAGCAAGTATAATACATTTACATGTTAGAGAAGATGACGGAACATCAACTCAGGACAAAGAAAGATATAGAATTTGTATGGAAGCTATAAAAGAAAGATGCCCAGATGTAATAATACAACCTTCTACAGGAGGAGCTGTAGGTATGACGGATTTGGAAAGGCTTCAACCAACAGAGTTAGGACCAGAAATGGCAACTCTTGATTGCGGGACATGTAATTTCGGTGGAGATGAAATATTCATAAATACAGAAAATACAATTAAAAACTTTGGCAAAATACTGATAGAAAGAGGGGTTAAACCTGAAATAGAAGTTTTTGACAAAGGAATGATAGATTATGCTATTAGATTTGAAAAACAAGGATTTATACAAAAACCTATGCATTTCGATTTTGTTCTTGGAGTTCAAATGGCTGCGACAGCTAGAGATTTAGTTTTTATGGTTGAAAGCATACCTGAAGGATCTACTTGGACTGTTGCCGGAATTGGTAAGAATCAATTTCCTATGGCGACTTTAGCAATTGTAATGGGTGGACATGCTAGGGTAGGATTTGAGGATAATGTATATTTAGAAAAAGGAGTTTTAGCTAAATCTAATGGAGAACTAGTTGAAAAAGTAGTTAGAATAGCAAAAGAGCTAGGAAGAGAAATTGCTACTCCAGATGAAGCAAGAAAAATTTTAGGATTAAAACCAAGACAATAATAGAGTAGGAGGAATTATTAAATGAAAAAAGGATGTAAATACGGAACACACAGAGTTATAGAGCCAGTTGGAGTTTTACCACAACCAGCTTTAAAAATATCTAATGATATGAACTTGTATTCTAATGAAATATTAATAGATGTAAAAGCTTTAAATATTGATTCTGCATCTTTTACACAAATAGAAGAGGAAGCTGGCGGAGATGTCGAAAAAATTAAATCAAAAATTAAAGAAATTGTTTCAGAAAGAGGTAAAATGCAAAATCCTGTCACTGGATCAGGAGGGATGTTAATAGGTGTGGTTGAAAAAATAGGATCTGACTTAGAAGGAAAAACAAAATTAAAAGTCGGAGACAAAATAGCTACTTTAGTATCTTTATCTCTTACGCCATTAAAAATAGATGAAATTATTGATATTAAACCTGAAATAGACAGAGTAGAAATAAAAGGAAAAGCTATATTATTTGAAAGTGGATTATACGCAGTTTTACCAGAAGATATGAGTGAAAATCTAGCATTAGCAGCTTTAGATGTTGCTGGAGCACCAGCTCAAGTGGCAAAATTAGTTAAACCTTGTGAATCAGTTGCTATACTTGGATCTGCAGGAAAATCAGGTATGTTGTGTGCGTATGAGGCAGTTAAAAGAGTCGGACCAACAGGAAAAGTAATAGGCGTTGTTAGAAGCGAAAAAGAAAAAGAACTATTAGCAAGAGTTAGCGATAAAGTTAAAATAGTTATTGCAGATGCAACAAAACCAATAGAAGTGTTGAATGCTATTTTAGAAGCTAATGACGGCAAAGAAGTAGATGTTGCTATAAACTGTGTAAACGTAGCTAATACAGAAATGTCAACTATACTTCCAGTGAGAGATCTTGGTATAGCTTACTTCTTCTCTATGGCTACTTCTTTTACAAAAGCAGCTTTAGGTGCTGAAGGAGTTGGCAAGGACATCACTATGATAGTTGGTAATGGATATACTAAAGATCATGCTGATATCACTTTAGGAGAGCTAAGAGAAAGTAAGGTGTTAAGAGATATATTTACTGAAATATATTTATAATATTAGTTATTTTAATATAATTTAAAACAAAATTATAAATTAAATTGTAGAAAATAATTAAAAGGAGATGAGGTTATGAATTATGTAAATACTAGAGGAAAATATTTTCCTAATGTAACTGATGCTGAATGGAATGACTGGACTTGGCAGGTAAAAAATAGAATAGAAAAATTAGAAGATTTAGAAAAATATGTTAAATTATCACCTGAAGAAGAAGAAGGGGTAAGACAAGTTTTGAAAACTTTTAGAATGGCTATAACACCTTACTATTTCTCTTTAATAGATATGGAAAGTGATAGATGTCCTGTAAAATTACAAGCAATTCCTAATATAAACGAAACACATCAATCGCCAGAAGATTTATTAGATCCTCTACACGAAGATGAAGATTCTCCAGTTCCAGGATTAACTCACAGATATCCTGACAGAGTTCTTTTACTTATAACAGATATGTGTTCTATGTATTGTAGACATTGCACTCGTAGAAGATTTGCTGGATCTCAAGATGATGCTATGCCTATGGATAGAATAGATAAAGCTATTGAATATATAGCAAGAACTCCTCAAGTAAGAGATGTTTTATTATCAGGTGGGGACGCATTATTAGTTTCTGATAAATTTTTAGAAAATATAATTAAAAAATTAAGAGCTATTCCTCATGTTGAGGTAATAAGAATAGGAACTAGAACACCAGTTGTTATGCCTCAAAGAATTACTCCTGAACTTTGTGAAATGTTAAAAAAATATCATCCAATTTGGTTAAACACACACTTTAACCATCCGCAAGAAGTTACTCCAGAATCAAAACTTGCTTGTGAAAGACTTGCTAATGCTGGAGTTCCTTTAGGAAACCAAACAGTTTTATTAAGGGGAATAAATGATAGTGTATCTGTTATGAAAAGACTTGTTCATGACTTAGTAAGTATGAGAGTAAGACCATACTACATTTACCAATGCGATTTATCTATGGGATTACAACATTTCAGAACTCCAGTTTCTAAAGGTATAGAAATTATTGAGGGATTAAGAGGACATACATCTGGATATGCAGTTCCAACATTTGTTGTTGACGCACCTGGTGGAGGAGGAAAAACTCCTGTAATGCCACAATACATAATTTCTCAATCACCTGGAAGAGTTGTTTTAAGAAACTTTGAGGGGGTTATAACAACTTATACTGAGCCTGAAGATTACAAACATATTCCATGTTATGACGAAGAAAAATATGATGCTATGTATGAAATAACTGGAGTTAACATGTTATTACAAGGAAAACAAATGGCTTTAGAACCAGATCATTTATTAAGACATGAGAGAAACGCAAAAAGACTTGCCGAAGAAAAAGAAAACAAATAATTTTATAAAATTAGGAGAAAAATATGTCTAGCATATATAGTCTTATTAAAGATGTAAAAAGCATATCAATAATAGGTATGGAAAAAAATGTAGGTAAAACAACTTTATTAAATAAGATTATAGATGAAATAGGATATAAAAAAATTATAGGAATAACTTCGATAGGTAGAGATGGAGAAGAAGTTGATGTAGTAACTGATACTAAAAAACCAAGAATATACATTAATGAAGGAACCTTAATAGCAACAGCAAGAGAGTGTCTAAGAAATTGTGATATTACAAAAGAAATATTGTTAGTTACAGATTTTAATACACCTATGGGGGATATAATTATTATTAGAGCAAGGTCAAGCGGCTATGTTGACATAGCCGGACCTTCTTATAATAAACAACTTAAATATATTTTAAAAAAAATGGAAGAATTTGGTTGTAATTTTACAATAGTAGATGGTGCTTTAGGTAGAAAAAGCAGTGCTATAGGCGATATTAGTGAAGCAACAATTTTATCTACAGGAGCATCTCTTTCTCTTGACATGACAAAAGTTATTGATGAAACAAAAAAAACTGTTAAATTGTTAACTCTACCAGAAGTTGATAAAGAAACAAAAAGAATAGCTAAAAATTCTATTGATTTATCAAGAGTGACTTTGATATATAAAGACAGCATAACTGTAAATTTAACTTCGAATAACTCAATAGATAATATGCAAGAAATAAAAGAATATCTTAATAAAGACTTAACAGATATAGTTGTTAAAGGGGCTATAACAGATAGATTTGTTGAGAATTTAATAAAAAATAGGGAAAATTATGAAAAAATAAACTTGGTAGCACTTGATGGAACGAGATTTTTTATAGATAACAATCTTTATAAAAAATCTATTTTATCAGGAATAGAGTTAAAGGTATTAAATAAGATAAATTTATTATTTTTAACTTGTAATCCGTGGTCACCTCGTGGATTTGAATTTCCTAAAAAAGAATTTAAAGATATTCTATCAAAAGAAATAAATATTCCAATAATTGATGTAGTTGGTGATTATGATGAGATTTATCGATGATAAAAGTTTGGATAGATTAGGATATAGAAGTTTACTAAATAGAGTTGAAACCTTATCACCTTATGGGAAAGAAAAACTTAATAAATTGTTTTTTTATGTTCAAGGACAAGAAAATCTTTTAGCAGAAGAATATAGAAGAATGGAAAAATTAAGATTATTTTTTAAAGATAATGATGATGTTTTATACGATATTGAATCTAATATTCACTCTCTTAAAAACATTAAAAATATATTAAAAAATATTAATAATGTTATTTTGGATGAAGTTGATATATGTGAAATAAAAGTTCAAATAATGTCATTTATAAAAATTAGAAATATTATAATAAATCATGCTGACATTTTTGAGAAATTAATCCTATCTGATTTAACAAAACTTTTTGAAGAGTTAGATCCACGAAATGAAAAAACACCAACTTTTTATATATATGATGAGTATTCTGATAAATTAAGAGAAATAAGAAAATTAAAAAAAGAAATAGAAAATAAAATATTTATTACAAAGGGATATGAAGAGATTCAAAAGCTAAAGGAAGATAGACTTAATTTAGTTGTAGAAGAAGAAAAAGAAGAGGCTGTAATAAAGAGAAAATTATCTTCAAGTATTATCAAATATGCAGATGATATACTTGAAAATATAAATAAGGTTGGTGAAATTGATCTTATTATAGCTAAAATTAAATTTGCTGAAAAATATGGCGGAGTAAAACCAGAAGTAAATTTAGAAAATAAAATTTACATGAAGGAAATGGTAAATATTGAATTAAAAGAAATTCTGGAAAAACAAGGTAAAAAATATACAGGAATAGATATAGAGCTTAAAAAAGGAGCAACAGTAATAACTGGAGCTAACATGGGAGGAAAGAGTGTAGCTCTAAAAACTATTACAGAGAATATTCTTTTATTTCATATGGGATTTTATGTTTTTGGTAAAGAAGCATCTATACCTTTGTTTAATTATATTTTTTTTATTTCAGATGACATGCAAGATTTATCTAGAGGATTAAGTACTTTTGGATCTGAAATTATTAAATTAAAAGAAATTAATGTTTTTTTAAAGCAAGCTGATGGATTTATAGTATTCGATGAGTTTGCCAGAGGAACAAATCCTAAAGAGGGTCAAAAATTTGTAAAAGCACTTATAAATTATCTAAACACTAAATCTAGCATATCTCTACTAACTACTCATTTTGATGGTGTAATAAGTGATGACGTAGCACACTATCAAGTTATTGGTCTTAAAAATTTAGATCTAAATAAAATAAAAAATAAATTAATATTAAATAAAAACTCTATAGAAGTAATACAAGACAATATGGATTTTAGATTAGAAAAATCTGAGTCAAAAAAAGTACCAGAAGATGCCTTAAATATTGCTCGTTTGATAGGAATAGATAAGGAACTTTCAGATATGATTATAAAAGAATATGATAAGGAGGAATTATTAAATGGGTAAACTTAATCTAAATTGGAAATTAGTAGAAGAAGCAAGAGAATCTGCTAAAAAAATTGTTGATGACTCACAGATTTTTATAGATGCCCATAGTACAGTAACAGTTGAAAGAACTATATGTAGACTTTTAGGTATTGATGGAATTGACAAATTTGGTGTTCCATTACCAAATGTAGTAGTAGATTTTATAAAAGAGAATGGAAATATAACTCTTGGAGTATCTAAGTATATTGGAAATGCTATGATAGAAACAAAATTAACGCCTCAAGAAATAGCAGAAAGAATAGCAGAAAAAACTTTAGATATAACAAAAATGAAATGGAATGATGATTTTGAAATAAAATTAGCTATAAATGAAACAGCTGTTAAAACTGTTGAAAGAATAAAACAAAATAGATTAAAAAGAGAAGAATATCTTAAATCATTCGGAGGAGATAAAGAGGGACCATATATATATGTAATAGTCGCTACTGGAAACATATATGAGGATGTTACTCAAGCCGTTGCAGCTGCTAGACAAGGTGCAGATGTTATTGCAGTTATAAGAACTACCGGACAATCACTATTGGACTTTGTTCCTTATGGCGCGACAACTGAAGGATTCGGTGGAACAATGGCTACTCAAGAAAATTTTAGAATTATGAGAAAAGCTCTTGATGAAGTAGGAGAACAATTGGGAAGATACATAAGATTATGTAATTATTGTTCAGGACTATGTATGCCAGAAATTGCTGCTATGGGTGCTTTAGAAAGACTAGATATGATGCTTAATGACGCATTGTACGGAATACTATTTAGAGACATTAATATGAAAAGAACTCTTTGTGATCAATTTTTTTCGAGAGTTATAAATGGATTTGCTGGGGTAATTATAAATACTGGAGAAGATAACTACCTAACTACAGCTGATGCAATAGAAGAGGCCCATACAGTACTTGCATCACAATTTATAAATGAACAATATGCTCTAGTTGCTGGAATTCCAGAAGAACAAATGGGACTTGGTCATGCATTTGAAATGGAGCCAGGAGTTGAAAATGGATTTTTATATGAATTGGCTCAAGCTGAAATGGCTAGAGAAATATTTCCTAAAGCTCCTTTAAAATATATGCCTCCTACTAAATTTATGACAGGAAATATATTTAAAGGACATGTTCAAGATGCGTTATTTAATATTGTAACTATAACAACTGGACAAAAAGTTCACTTACTTGGTATGTTAACTGAAGCTATACATACTCCATTTATGTCTGATAGAGCTCTATCTATAGAAAACGCTAAATATATATTTAATAATATGAAAGATTTTGGTAATGATATAGAATTTAAAAAAGATGGAATAATGAATAGAAGAGCTTCAGAAGTTTTAGAAAAAGCTGCTGATTTACTTAAAACAATAGAAACAATGGGTATATTTAAGACAATAGAAAAAGGAGTTTTTGGCGGAGTTAGAAGACCTATAGATGGTGGAAAAGGATTAGAAGGGGTATTTAAAAAAGATTCTTCTTATTTCAATCCGTTTATAGCACTAATGCTAGGGGGTGACAAATAATGAGTTCAGGATTATATTCTACTGATAAAAGAGATTTTGATACTACGTTAGATTTAAAACAAATTAAACCATATGGAGATACAATGAATGATGGTAAAGTACAAATGAGTTTTACTTTACCGGTACCTTGTAATGAAAAAGGAATTGAAGCAGCACTTATATTAGCTAGAAAAATGGGATTTGTACAACCTGCTGTCGCTTTTTCCGAAGCATTAGACAAAGAATTTTCTTTTTATGTTGTATATGGATCAACATCACATACTGTTGATTATACTGAAATAAAAGTTCAAGCATTAGAAATAGACACTATGGATATGACTGCTTGTGAAGAATATATAGAAGAAAATATTGGAAGAGAAGTAGTAATAGTTGGAGCTAGTACTGGAACAGATGCACATACAGTTGGTATAGATGCTATTATGAATATGAAAGGTTATGCTGGACATTACGGTCTTGAGAGGTATAAAGGAATAAGAGCTTACAATTTAGGCAGTCAAGTTCCTAATGAAGAATTTATAAAGAAAGCTATAGAATTAAAAGCAGATGCTTTACTGGTATCTCAAACAGTTACTCAAAAAGATGTACATATACAAAATTTAACAAATCTTGTAGAATTATTAGAAGCTGAAGGACTTAGAGACAAGGTAATATTAGTAGCTGGTGGAGCAAGAATCACTAACGATCTTGCTAAAGAATTAGGGTACGATGTTGGTTTTGGTCCTGGGAAATACGCAGATGATGTTGCTACTTTCATTTTGAAAGAAATGGTTCAAAGAGGAATGGTAAAAAAATAAATTAAGTTAGGTGATTTATGGTGAGTTTTTTCTTAAACGGGCTTTTAATGGGACTAGCTTATGTAGCTCCTATAGGCGCACAAAATTTATTTGTTATTAATTCAGCTATAAATCAAAAAATTAGTAGATCAATTATAACTGCATTAATAGTTGTATTTTTTGATATTACATTAGCATTAGCTTGTTTTTTAGGAGTTGGATATGTTATTGAAAAAATAACTTGGATTTCTAAATTTCTACTTTTGTTTGGTAGCATAATAATAATATACATAGGTATAAAACTTATTATTGCAAAAATAACGGATTTTGAAAATAATTTAGAAAAAACAAGTTTTATAAAAATAATAATATCTTCATGTGTAGTAACTTGGTTTAATCCACAAGCTATAATTGACGGTACAATGATTTTTGGAGCGTCAATATCAACTTTAAATACTTTACAATCAAGAGAGTTTATGTTTGGAGTTTTTACTGCTTCTTTCAGTTGGTTTTTAGGAATTACTCTCATAGTTTCTATTTTCAAAAATATATTTAATAGAAAAATACTCAATATTATAAATAAAATTTGTGGTATTTATTTAATATACTATGGAATAAGTTTATTTTATACATTTTTAATAAAATATGTTTGACAAAAATACATAAAATGTTAAAATAATGTATATTATTTTACTTGATAATAAGATATGGTTAAAATAATAGTTGAGACAAAAAAATTATCGGGGGGTTTATTTATGGGTTTTTTACTTGCATTTTTGAAGATTAGTCCTGTTTTGGTGCTAGCTTATTGTATGAAGTTAGGATTTGACGTTCTTTTAGCGGCTCCTATTGCTGTTATTTATGCTGCTATAATAGCTATATTGGTTACTAAAAAGAAATTTTCTGAAATTATAGATTCAGCTATAGCTAGCGTAAGAGAAATACAAATAGCTTTATTCATACTTATGGCAGCCGCAGCAATGGCATCTATTTTCATGTCTACTGGAGTTGGAGCATCTTTAATTTTGATTGCTCTTAAATTTGGTATTAATGCAAAAACTGTTGCTCTTGTTGGAGCGGCTATAACTTCTATACTATCTATAGCAACAGGGACAAGTTGGGGAACTTTTGCGGCTTGTGCCCCTATATTTATGTGGCTTAACCATATAGTTGGTGGAAATATCGCATTAACTACTGCCGCAATAGCTGGAGGAGCTTGTTTTGGAGATAATATAGGTCTTATATCAGATACAACAATAGTTTCTTCAGGAATACAAGGCGTTGAAGTTGTAAAAAGAGTTAGACACCAAGGTGTTTGGTCAGCTTTAGTTTTAATATGCGGTGTAATATCTTTCTACATAGCTGCAAGTATCATGGGATTACCGACAGTAGTTGGGGATCCTGCAGAAGCAATCAACAAAATTCCTGCTGAAGTTTGGGATGCTTTGGCTGCTGAAAGACCAGCTGCAATAGACTTATTAAATCAGGTTAAACACGGAGTATCATTATATATGGCGTTACCTTTAGTTATCGTTCTTGCATTAGCGTTTATGGGATTCCACACATTCTTATGTTTATTCTCAGGAATTATATCTGCTTATATCTTAGGAAGATTTGCTGGAACTGTTACAGATACAAACGCTTTCTTAACAATGGTAACTGATGGTTTCTCTGAAGCAGGGGGATGGGTTATCGTTATGATGATGTGGATAGCAGCTTTTGGTGGAATTATGAGAATGATGCACGCATTTAAACCTGTATCTACATTATTGATAAAAATTTCTGGAAGTGTAAAACAATTGATGTTCTATAACGCGGCTCTATGCTTAATAGGTAATGCAGCATTAGCTGACGAAATGGCACAAATAGTTACTATAGGCCCTATAATTAAAGAAATGGTTGAAGAAAATGTAGAAGGGTCTCCAGAAGATATGTATGTTTTAAAATTGAGAAATGCAACTTTCTCAGATGCTATGGGTGTTTATGGATCTCAATTAATTCCTTGGCACGTATATATAGCATACTATCTAGGAATAGCAGCTATGGTTTATCCTCTACATCAATTTGTTGCTGTGGATATAATTAAATACAACTTTATAGCTCTAATAGCTGTTATATCTATGTTAGTTCTTACTTTAACAGGTCTTGATAGATTTATACCTCTATTTGCATTACCTTCTGAACCTAAAGTAAGATTAAAAAAATAAATAAAAAATTAAATAAATTGTCACAACTATAAACAATAAAAAATTTTTAAATTTAAAAAAGGTAGATCTTTTATGATCTACCTATTTTAATTTCTTGTATATTGTGGGAGAAAATAATATTAACATGGGAAGAATTTCAAGTCTTCCAAACAACATTGACAAAGAGAGAATAAATTTTGTAAACGGATTTATAAAAGAATAATTAAAAGATGGGCCAACATATCCTAGACCTGGACCTACATTATTAAAAGTTGACGCAAGAGCACTAAATGAAGTTAAAAAATCTGGCATACTGAAAGATATTATTATTAAAAAAATCATAAACATACCTATATATATAATCAAATAAGAAGTTATATTCGATATAGTTTCTTCTTCTAGAGTTTTGCCATCTAACTTATGAACTTTAACAATATTTGGGTGCACTATTTTTTTAAATTGTTTAAAAAATTCTTTTGCCAATACTACTACTCTTGAAATTTTAAATCCTCCTGCAGTTGATCCTGCACAACCACCAAAGAACATGAGTAATAGAATTATAATATGAGATAGTAGAGGCCAGTTGTTATAATCCGCTGTTGAATATCCGGTTGTACTTATTATTGATGAAACAGTAAAAAAAGAATTTCTTAATGTCTCTTCTAAAGAGTTATATTGTTTATAAATATTTACTGATATTAATAATGTTGAAAAAAGTATTATATAAAAATACCATTTCATTTCTTCACTTTTTAAAGCTTGTTTTACATTTCCCAGTACAAGTAAGTAAAAAATATTAAAGTTAATTCCAAATACTATCATACCGAAAGATAGGATGTATTCAATGTATTTATTATTATAATATGCTATACTTAAAGCTTTGGAACTATACCCTCCAGTTCCTGCAGTTCCTAAAGCGTGTACTATAGAATCAAATATTGGCATACCAGCTAATTTTAATAAGAATATTAATATTATAGTTAATGATATATAAATTGTATAAAGTATTCTTGAGTTATAACTCATTTTAGCTACAAGTTTACCAGTTGAAGGGCCAGGAACTTCTGCTTTTATAATATACATATATTGATTTTTCGATCCGGGTAATATAGCTAAAACTAATACTAAAACTCCCATTCCGCCTACAAAATGTGTAAAACTTCTCCAAAATAATAACGAATTAGGTAAAATTTCTGGATTATTTAATATAGTTGCTCCTGTGGTTGTAAATCCGCTGACAGTTTCAAAAAAAGCATCATTTATGCTAGGAATATAACCACTTATAACAAATGGTAACGATCCAAAAAAAGATAGTAATAACCACGAAAGGGAAACGATAACTAATCCGTCTTTGGAGTGAAATTTCTCCTCGTCTATATTTATATTTTTAGGGTAGAGAAGATAGCTAGATATTATTAGTATAATTATTGGAATTATAAATGAAATAACCATAATTAATTCTTCTCTATAAAAAAAAGAAAAAAACAAAGGAAAAACAATAAGTAGAGCAGTTAGTCTAAGAATATTAGAAATAACATATCTTATTATATTTTTGTTCATAAATTAAAATTCCTTTTAAATCTATTTTAAATTTCTTTTTATTTTTCTTCTTCTTCAAATTCTAAATCTTCTTCGTTTTCTATTAATGTGTTTTCATTTTCGTCGTTATCTTTTACAAAAGTTTTCTTTATATGATTTACTAAATTTATTATTGCGTATGAGAAAGTCAATATAAACATACTGAATATAATTGTAATTAGAGAAATAATAATAAAAATTGTAACAAATTTATTAGGAATAAAACTAAAAGCTTTATTCGGTGTTTTAAAAGGGATAGTACTAACCATAAGTAAACTAGCTATTACAGATATAAATATCAGTATATCAATATTAAATAGATCTATATTCAAATATTTATTTAAATAAAATGAACTTAAATAGTAAGATGTAACCATACCTGCAGCATTTGGTATAGGCATTCCACTAAAATCTCCTTTTTCACTGCTAGCAACAACTGTAACATTAAATTTTACTAATCTCATCACTCCACAAAGAGAATAGAAAAAAGAAACTGGGATAGCTAAATTAGATCTAATTCCTACTGACAAAATACAAAATATAAGTATTCCTGGTGCAAGTCCAAATGAAATAGCATCACTAAAAGAATCAAATTCTTTTCCAAATTCACTAAAAGCGTCAAATTTTCTAGCCGTTTTTCCGTCTAATCCATCACAAATCATAGCTAAAACAATAAAGAGTATTGCATAAATATAATCTCCTCTTATAGATTCGATTATACTTAAATATCCTAGACACATATTTCCTGCAGTAATAGCGTTTGGAGCTATGTATTTTCGCTTTATCATAATATAGATCATCTCCTAACAATTTATTAAACTAAATTTTATCATAATTGTATAAAAAAATCAAATAATCACCAATTAACGCTAGTTATATTTTATAATAAAAAATTAAAAAAAATAATACTATGAAAAAAACAATGCTGTGATATAATAAAAAATAAAAAATTAAACTAGGAGAAAATATGAAAAAGTTTTTTTTAATAATTATATCTTTTATAATTGTGCTTTGTTTAATAATTTACTTTGGATTTAATTTAATATGTAAAGAATTATTAGAAAAAAGATTGTCTGAAATAAATGGAGCTCCAGTAAGAATAGAAAAAGCTGATATTTCATTAAAAGAAGGAAAGATGACTTTAAAGAATATAAAAATAAATAGTGCTTTTGATAAAGATTATACTTTTGTTTTAATACCTTCATTTACGGCTTATTACGAATTGTATGCAGAAAAAAAATTAATAGTTTTTGAAGACGCCGAAATAAATGGAATAGAATTTTATTTCAAGGAAAAGTCAAAAGAGAAAGATGAAATAGAATTTTTTGACGATAAGATAAAAAATTCTACTAAAAGTTATAATGAAGATAAGGTGTTAATTAGTTTAAAAGACAATTACTTTTCAAAATTAAATTTTAATTTAGATACTTTGGACTCTAATAAAAGTAATATTTTTAAATATGTAGATAAAAAAGTTTCTGAAATAAAAGAAAGGTACTTAGATAATTATGCTCCTGTTTTTGTCGAAGAAAATGAAAATAAAAAAATTATTTCCCAATTTATAAACGAGAATAGAGTAGTATTAGAAGAATTGGATAAGTATTTATCTCTTTATATTACTAGTTTGTATGAAGAAACTTTATACAAAAAGATTAATTTTTGTAGAAATATTGTTGAAGAATTAAAAAAGAGACAGGAGACTGAAAACGAAAATTATTGGGAATTATATTTTAAGAATATGACATTCAATACAACTCTATACGGAATAAACTTCTACGGAGAAGTTAAAGATTTTTCTAGTAATATTTCTAAAAATATCAAAAATCTAAACTTTAAATTTTTTGGTGAAAAAAATGAAAATATAGGTGAGTTTAGGGGATACTTTAATTTTAATAATTTAAAATCGGAATCTGAGCTATCAATTCCAGAATTTGATTTATCTCAACATGGATACGATTTAATAAAGAATGGTGAGGCTCAAATGTATCAATATATAGTAATAGACGATGATTATCTATCTATTGACGGTAAACTACATTTTAAAAATTTAGTAATAAATGAAAATAAATTTTTAGAAAAATTTAAACTGAATGATGAAAATGAAATAGTGAAAGAATTTGCAACTAGTATTTTTGGAAATATAAGAACGGGAAATATTGAATACTACTACGATACAGAAACAAGAAAATTAAAAGTGAAATCAGATATATCTAATTCGGTTCAAAAATATTTAGATAAAAATAAAAATGAATTGATAGAAAAATTACAGAAAAAATTAAATTAAGTTTTGAAAAAATAAAATATTATGATATAATTTAAAATGCCCAAAAGTTAAATCGATATGTTTTTGTTGAACCGTGTCAGGTCCGGAAGGAAGCAGCACTAAGATTGAAAATATATGCGTTTTATTCTTTTGGGTTTTTTATGAATATGATTATATAATAAAAAATGTATTACATTTTAAAAAGGAGTCCTATGTCTAATTTATTAAGTCAACTAAATGACAAGCAAGCAGAAGCAGTTAAAAATACAGAGGGACCAGTTCTTATATTAGCAGGAGCAGGATCTGGTAAAACTAGAACGATAACTTATAGAATAGCTTATATGATAGAAGAATTAAATATAAAACCATATAATATACTCGCAGTTACTTTTACAAATAAAGCTGCAAACGAAATGAAAAAGAGGGTGGCTGATTTAGTAAAAGAAAACTACGAAATGATTACTATATCCACATTCCATTCTTTTGGAGTGAAATTATTAAGACAATATGGAGAAAGAATAGGATATTATAAAAATTTTGTAATATACGATCAAGAAGATCAAAAAAAAATAATAAGTAAAATTATAAAGTCAAAAAATTATCAAATAGGAACTTCTGAAAAAAGAAGTATAATAAATAAGATTTTAAAATATAAAGAAGGAGTAGTAAGTAAAGAAAATTTACCATATGATATCGAAGAAATTCTATACGAGTATAACAATGAATTAAAAAATAATAATGCTATGGATTTTTCTGATATACTTATAAATACAAATAAAATATTAAATTTTGAAGATATATTAGAAAAAGTACAAACAAAATATAAATATATTATGATAGATGAGTACCAAGATACTAATAATATTCAGTATGAAATAGTTAGAAAAATAGCTAATAAATATAAAAATATATGTGTTGTTGGAGATGATAATCAAAGTATTTATGCATTTAGAGGAGCGAACATAGGCAATATATTAAATTTTGGCGAAGATTATAGTAATGCTAAAATTATTAAATTAGAAGAAAATTATAGATCAACTTCAAATATATTAGATGCTGCTAATTCAATTATAAAAAATAACGAATCGAGTATATATAAAAATCTTTGGACCAAAAGAAAAGGTGGAGATAAAATATTTGTTATTGAAAGTGAAAATGGAAGATCAGAGGCTATTGAAGTTGCTAATAAAATTTTGGAACTCAATAAGGAAAACATAAGATATAAAGACATAGCTATACTTTATAGAGCTAACTCTCAATCTAGATTGTTTGAAGAGGTTTTTATAAGAAATAACATAAGATATAAAGTATTTGGTGGTACTGGATTTTTTGAAAGAGCTGAAATAAAAGATATAATTGCTTATTTATCAGTAATAGTTAATCATCGTGATGAATTAAATTTAACACGTATAATAAATATTCCAAAAAGAAATATAGGAGCTAAAGGAATAGAAAAAATAGTAGAATATGCTAGAAATCATAAAATTACTATGTATGATTCCTTAAAATTTGTAGATGAGATTTCTGGAATAACTTCTAATGCTAAAGAAAATTTAAAAAAATTAATCGATATGTTAGAAAATTATTCTCAATTATCGGGTGAAAATTCAGCATCATATATTGTTGAAAATTTAATTAAGGAAGTAAAGTACATTGATTATTTAAAAGAAGAGTACGAAAATTATGATGAGAGAATAGAAAATATAGAAGAACTTATTAATTCAATTTATGAATATGAAAAATTACTTGGTTTTTTTAGTTTGGAAGAATATTTAGAAAGTGTTTCTCTTACAAGTGCAACTGATGACTTATCAGAGGATGATGACTATGTTAAATTAATGACAGTTCACAATGCTAAAGGACTTGAATTTCCAGTAGTATTTATAGTTGGTTTCGAGAATGAATATTTTCCAGGAAATTGGTTTGAAATTGAAGAACTGGAAGAAGAAAGAAGAATTTGTTACGTTGCAATTACAAGGGCTGAAAATACAATTTATATATCACACTCTAAAACAAGAATGTTATATGGAGAGAATTTAGATAGATCACCTTCTCAATTTTTAAGTGAAATACCTAAAGAATTATTATTTAATTTAAATCAAAGAAAAGAAAAGATAAAAACAATTACCGATTTATCAAATGCTAGAAACTTTTTAGATGCCAGTATTCTATCTGGCTCTGCTAATACAAGTTTAAAAATAGGAGACAGAGTTATACATAAAAAATTTGGAATCGGTATAGTTACTGCTACAAATTCTAAAAAAGTTACAGTTTCTTTTTTAGACGGTAAAAAGGATATATTATCATCTTTGGCTGAAAAAGTTTTGATTAAACAAAAATAAGGAGTTTATATGAAATTATCCTTAGAAGAAATTAAAGATATTCTACCTCATAGAAATCATATGCTCATGATAGATGAAGTTATGAATTTGGATATTGAAAATAAAACTATCAAAGCGTGTAAGAAAATTTTAAGAAACAGTATTTATGTGGATGGTCATTATCCAAACTATCCAATAGTGCCAGGAGTAATGATAATTGAAGGAATAGCTCAAGCTTCTGGAATAATAATTATGAAAGAAAATAGTTGTAAGATTCCGCTTCTAGTTAGCGTGGAAAAAATAAAATTTATTAAAAAAGTTATACCAGATGTTAATATTATTTTTGATGTTAAGATAATAAATTCAAAGAAGAATTTTTATAAAGCTTATGGTAGGGCTTTAGTTAATAACGACATAGTTGCCGAATGTACTTTTGTGGTTTCTTTAGAAGATGATATATCTTAAGGGGATGTTATGGAAAAAGTTGAAAGAATAGATGGAAGAAAAAATGATGAAAAAAGAACTATAAAAATAACAAAAAATGTAAATATTTATGCAGAGGGGTCAGTTTTAATTGAATTTGGAAATACAAAAGTAATTTGTACGGCAAGTTTAGGAGAGAAAGTTCCTCCGTTTTTAAAAGGCAGTGGTAAAGGATGGGTAACTGCAGAGTATTCTATGCTTCCTAGAGCTACAAACGAAAGAAATCAAAGAGAAGCTGTTAAGGGCAAATTAGGTGGAAGAACTATGGAAATTCAAAGATTAATTTCAAGATCTTTAAGATCTTCGATAGATTTAAATAAGCTTGGTGAAAGATCCATTTTAATCGATTGCGATGTTATACAAGCTGATGGTGGAACTAGAACTGCATCTATCACTGGTGGATATGTTGCTCTTGCATTAGCTATAAAAAAACTTTTAAAAGATAAAATTATAACAGAAAATCCTTTAATATCAAATATAGCTGCAATTAGTGTTGGAAAAATAAATGAAAACATATTAGTAGATTTAAATTATTTTGAAGATTCTACTGCAGATGTTGACATGAATATAATAAAAAATAAAAAAGGTGAATACATAGAAATACAAGGAACGGGAGAAGAAGCTACATTTTCTAGAGAAGAATTAAATAGTATGTTAGATATAGCAGATAAAGCTATAGAAGAAATAATATTATATCAAGATGAAATAATAGGAGATTTTATATGAAAATATTTTTAGCGACATCTAATCTTCATAAGATAGATGAAATAAAAAAAATTTTTAACATCAAAGATAGAAATATAGAAATTTTATCAATAAGAGACGGTATAAATATTCCGGAAGTTATTGAAGACGGAAATACTTTTGAAGAAAATTCTAAAAAAAAGGCTATAACTATTTCTAAATTTTTAAATATGATAACTATAGCTGATGATTCAGGATTGTGCGTAGAAGCACTTGATGGAGAACCAGGAGTTTTTTCTGCCAGATATAGTGAAGAAGGAACTGATATTGCAAATAATAAAAAACTTATAAAAAATTTAAAAGGAATTGAAAATAGAAATGCAAAATTTGTTAGTGTTGTTACTTTAGCAAAACCAAACGGAGAAGTTTTTTCTTTTAGAGGAGAGGTTGACGGAATAATTGTAGATGAACCTAAAGGTAAAGACGGGTTTGGATACGATCCGCATTTTTTAATTCCAAAATACAATAAAACATTTGCTGAAATTCCAGACATAAAAAATGAAATAAGTCACAGATCTAAAGCGTTAAAAAAATTAAAAGAAAATTTAGATAAAATCTTATAATTGATAATAAAAAAAGGATTGATAAAACAATCCTTTTTTATTTTAAAGTGTTTCAAGTAAAGATATTAATTTATCAACATCTTCCTCTTTAGTTGCCCAAGATGTTACAAATCTTACAACACTATTTCCATTTTCATCTTTATTTTCCCAGCTACAAATTACCTCTTTAGAAATTTTTTCTATTTGTTCTTTTGACATAGAAACAAATATCTGGTTTGAATAAGAATCAGAAAATAATTTAAATCCTAATCTAACAAGAGCTTCTTTAATTTTCATAGCCATATTATTTGAGTGCTTTCCTAATTCCATGTATAGATTATCTTTAAATAATTCATTAAATTGTATGCCAAGCAATCTACCTTTTGCAAATAGCCCACCTTTTTGCTTTATTGTATAATCCATTTCTTTTTTTAATTCATCGTTTACTACAATTAATGCCTCTCCAAAAAGTGCTCCACATTTTGTGCCTCCAATGTAAAACATATCACAGTATTTTGGATAATCTTCAAGAA
>JAEWEF010000095.1 GCA_023389595.1 Fusobacteriota bacterium | reverse complement strand
CCCATTCCTATCGAAAAATCAACTACTGGCATTTTGAAAATTTTTGCAGTGATAAAATGTCCAAACTCGTGCAAAAAAATTATTAATCCTATAACTAATATTGCTATAAGTAAACTCATCTATCCTCCAATTTTTATTTTTTCCATAACTTTGTGAAAAATTTCTTCACTTATTTCATCTATGCTTCTAATTTGATTATTTTTTACACATTCGATTTCTAACCAATTGTATTTTTTAGAAATGCTACATGCATTGTCGTAAGATTTTTGCAAATAATTTTTATCTTTTTCGTGTATATCTTTTTGTTCTTTACCGTCAATTTTATTTTTTCTGTTATTCATCAATTCGACAGCTTTTTCAACTGGCATTTTCAAAAAAATCACCATGTCAGGTTTTGGTATTTCCATTTTTTTATATTCTAAATCTTCGAGCCAATTTAAATACTTATCCTTTTCTTTTTCGTCGTCAATTTTTGATGCTTGATGTACCATATTGGAAGTTACATATCTGTCCATAATTATTACATAGTCATCGAAATATTTTTTGCCCCAATCCGTTTTAAACGATGCATACCTATCTATTGCATACATTGTAGATATTGGATAAGGATTAAGTTTGTTTGGATCGTCACCAAATTTACCGGATAAATACATTTTTACTGGTTCGCAAGCTGGGCTGTCATAATTAGGAAAAGAAATTTTTATAGTCTTGCTCCAAACTTTTAAAATTTTTTCGTATAAAATTTTTGCTTGAGTTTCTTTGCCGCTCGAATCAGTTCCTTCAATAACTATTATCTTTCCCACTTTTCTTTCACCCTTTTTCTAGTTTCTTCATCGATTTGTTTAATTATATTTAAATCTTCGTGATTATTTTTTAATTTTATGATTTTGTGATTTGAAATTTCATCTTCAACAATTTGATAAATATCCAAAAATTTTATTTTCTTTTCTAAAAATAAATTTACAGCAATTTCGTTTGCAGCATTCAAAACTGCTGGCATAGTATTTCCAATCTTCCCTGCTTGATAAGCAAGAGTTATCCCCTTAAAAGTTTCGTTATCAACTTCTTCAAAAGTTAAATTATTAAATTTTTTGAAATCTAACATAGATATAGAATTATTTTTTATTCTATCAGGATAAGTCAATGCATAAAGTATAGGAGTTTTCATGCTAGGTACTCCCATTTGTGAAATTATACTGCCATCATTGTACTCCACCATAGAATGAATTATACTTTGAGGATGAACGACAACTTCAATTTTTTCATAAGGCATTCTAAAAAGTTCGTGAGCTTCTATAACTTCAAGTCCTTTGTTCATAAGAGTTGACGAATCGACAGTAATTTTTTTGCCCATATTCCAATTCGGATGTTTTAATGCTTCTTCGACCGTTACGTTTTTTAATTCATCTCTAGTTTTTCCTCTAAAAGTTCCACCACTCGCGGTAATAATTATTTTGTTTATATCTTCGTGTTTATTTCCTTGTATAGATTGAAAAATTGCCGAGTGTTCGCTATCGACAGGTATAATTTTTGCATCGTAGTTATCGAGTAAAAAATTTATGTAAGAGCCAGCTGCAACCATAGTTTCTTTATTAGCAAGAGCAATTATTTTTTCTCTTTTTATAGCTTCAACTGTCGCATCTATTCCCAAAGCACCAGAAACTGCAGTTAAAATTATGTCGTAGTCGGCTTCGGCAGAAATTTCTTTCAAGCCGTCGTTACCAAAATAAAATTTTACATCATGGTACTCTTTTGAAATTTGTTGATACAAATCATAATTTCCAACACAGACATATTTTGGCGAAAATTCATCTATTTGCTTTCTCATGAGATTTATGTTGCTATTACAACTAAGCCCTGCAACGCAAAAATTTTCTCTGTCATTTCTGATTAATTCCAATGCGTTTTGTCCTATGCTGCCAGTAGATCCTAAAATTAATATTTTTTTCATAAAACACCAACTTATTTTTTGTCATTTGATAAATTTTAAAATTTAAATTTTTGCAATTAACTTAATTTTTATTTTTCACCTAACGGTAAATTTTTTATCTTTTAAATTGTTAAAATCAAGTACACAACTGGAACGACAAGTATCATGCTATCAAATCTATCAAGAACGCCACCGTGTCCCATAAGTATAGTTCCTGAATCTTTTATCCCGCACTCTCTTTTAAATAGTGATTCTATTAAATCTCCTATCTGCGAAACGAAGGAGATAAAAACTCCTATAATAAATGTAAAAAATACTGTGGCAAAAGATATTTTGTCTGTAAAATATAAACTTATTAAAGCAGAAGTTATTCCGGTTAAAAGAAGAGATCCGATAGCTCCTTCAACTGATTTTTTTGGACTAATTTCTGTGAAGCCGTTTTTGAAAAATTTTCTACCTAGGCTGAGACCTACTACTCCTGCAAAAGTGTCTGAAGTCCAAACTAAAATTTGAATTAACAATAAAAATCCGTATGTAATTTTTATGTTTAGAAATTCTATTTCTGTATAATGGTATATTTTTAAAATTTGAGAGAAAAAACAAGAAACGTAAATTATTCCTAAAACCGTTAGAGATGTTACCTCCAAGCTTCCTTTTATTTCATTTTTAAAAACTCTGTAAACAAGTATTAGTACAGCGGATAAAATAACAATTTCTGTTTCAGATATTGATAAAGCGTAAAAATTTTTTAAGTATATTGTATTGGGAATGGCGATGGATACGAGAATACCAAACTTGTCGTATGCTTTTTTATCGGTATTTTTAAGCATTCTATAAAATTCAAATACCCCTATGCCAACAACTAAATTTGTAAAAATCAAAAGTGGTATTCCATAAAAATTTCTATCTAGATATACGAACATAAGTAAAGGAATACCTATTAACGCAACTATAATTCTATTCCATTTAAACATTACACTCCACCAAACTTTCTCTCTCTTTTATTGAAATCCATTATAGCTCTGTCAAATTCTTCTTCGTCGAAATCTGGCCAAGTTTTTTCTGAAACATATATTTCAGAATAAGCCATTTGCCAAAGCAGAAAATTTGACACACGATATTCTCCTGCAGTACGAATTATTAGATCTGGATCCGGAAAATTGTTGTACAGGTATTTAGATAAAATTTCTTCGGTAAATTCTTGTTCGCCGTTTTTTATTCCTGCATTTATCGCCTCGATAATTTCATTTCTACCACCATAATTAAATGCAATATTCAAAACAATTTTTTTATTATTTTTTGTAAATTCTGAAATTTCATCTATTTCTTCTAAAAGTTTTTTACTTATATTTTTTCTGCTTCCAGAAACATAAAATCTAACTTCATTATCCATTAAATTTTTTCGTTCTTTTTTAATATATTTACTAAATAAA
>JAEWEF010000027.1 GCA_023389595.1 Fusobacteriota bacterium | reverse complement strand
TGCAAAATCTATAATAGAAAAAAAGGTTTTGTCTAAGATACCAAAAATAAATAAATAAATAATAAAAAATATGGGACTTATAATTTGAATAGTCCCATATTAATCTTTAAAATACTATTTATATATTAATAATCATTTAAATAGATAAAAGCCATATTATTTTAAAATTATAGTATTAATATAATAATAATTATTTAAAATAATAATTATTATATTAATAAAACTCAATATAATTAACATTATATTGATAAAAATTATTTATATTAAAAAATAATAATTATTAAAATAAATTAATATAATTATTGTGTTTTTAAAAATCCTATATTAAATATTATACAAAAAATATTTTTTAATTACTATTAGTCCTATATTTTAAATTATATATAAAATTGTCAGTTCAATTTTTTATGCCTTAAAAAATTTCCCTTGATATGAACTTCTAATCTTAAATTCTTTTGTAATGGAATTAAGTACGTCTTTTTTATTTGTGCTCCACATAGGGGCAAGCAATTCATTTTTATTCCCATCACCAGTAAGTCTATGCACGACTATGTCAGGAGAAATGTGTTCAAGTATATCAACAACTTTTTTTACATAGCTCTCCTTACTTTCTAGTTCAAACTTTTCTTTTTCATAATATTCAGCAATAATAGTTCCTTTAACTAAATATAGAAGATGTATTTTTATACCCCACGTTCCACATTTATTAGATAATATTGCTGTTTTTAAATAATCGTCTTTTTCTTCAAATGGTAAACCTACTATTATATGCGTTACAAATTTTATATTTCTTTTTTGTAATTTTTTCGTTATATCTATGTAAGTTTTTGTAGGATAACCTCTATTTAACCAGTTAGCAACTTTATCGTTTGATGTTTGTAATCCAAGTTCTATCCACATAAAATGTTTTTTATTTATCTCGTCTAATAAATTCAAAACATTTTCATCTAAACAATCTGGTCTAGTTGCGATAGCAATACCAATAATATCGTCGTTTGATAAGGCCTCGTAATAGATTTTTCTAAGATGTTGAACATTTGCGTACGTATTAGTAAAATTTTGAAAATATGCCACATATTTATTCCCGTTAAATTTCGATGAAATGAATTTTTTTTGTGAAATAATTTGCTTAGTAATACTATCAAATTTATTGCCTGTAAAATCTCCGCTACCATTTTCACTGCAAAATATGCACCCTTTTTCTGAAATTTTTCCATCTCTGTTTGGACAAGTAAAGCCAGCGTCTATTGATAACTTGTATACTTTTTCACCAAATGTTTTTTTGAAATAATTATTTAAAGAATTAAAGAATATTTTTTCCATTTTGCCTTCCTACTAAATTATTTAATAAATTATAGTATTCTTTTTTTGCTTTGTAAAGCCTTTATTTTATTGAAAAAACTTAGGCAATTTGATAGAATTTATACAAGGAGTTATTTATGAAAATTAACATAGATGAAGATGTAAAAAATTTATTAAATATTTTAAATGTTAATAAAAATTATTATTTAGTTGGTGGATATTTAAGAGATAAACTACTTGGTATAAATTCTTTAGATGTTGATATAGCAACAGATTCTTATATTCAGGAAATTTTAGAAAAATTGAATTTAGATTCTTATGAAATAATATCCGATAAACTACAAATAATTGCTTTTAAATACAACGATAAAAAAGTTCAAATTGCTAAAATGAGAGAGGATATAAAATATTTTTCAAACAGAAAAGATTTTACATTTTATTTTACTGACGATATAAATGTTGATTTAAACAGAAGAGATTTTACAATAAATACTCTTGCTTATGATTTGAAAAATTTTTATTATTTAGATGAAACTTTAACCGATATACAAAATAAAATTCTTCGTTCTGTTGGCAATGCTGATAAAAAATTTAAAGAAGATCCTATGAGAATTTTAAGGGGACTTAGATTTTTTTCTGAAAAATCCCTTTTAAATATAGAAAAAAATACTTACACATCAATGCAAAAAAATATAAAATTAATATGGAATTTACCCAATGAAGTAATTAAAAACGAACTCATAAAAATTATTAAAGGAGAAAATTATTTAAATACAATTAAAATTATGAATGAAATTAATTTTTTTGAACAGGATTTAATTTTAAGTGATTATACGAATGATTATAACGAAAGAATATTTAAAACTTTTTCTTATGAACATAAAGAACTTTTACAAAAATTAAATTTTTCAAAAAAAATTATTAGAAAAATAAAAGAGGATTAAAATGAGAAAAGAAAATGTGGCAAAAATTGCATTAGTAATAGCAACTATGAACTGGGGTTGCTCCTACTTTATGAGTAAAATTGCAATGGAATATATGGGTCCTTTCACAATGGTTTCGCAAAGATTCATACTCGGATTTATTTTCAGTGCAATACTTTTAAGAAAACATTTGATAGGTTTGACTATAGAAGATATAAAACAATCCTTTTATCTTGGCACAAGTTTATTTTTAGCAGTACTTTTATCAACTTATGGAGTAAAATATACAACTGCGTCAAATGCTGGATTTTTATCCTGTTTAAACATAATAATTATTCCAATCATTTATACTTTTATTTTTAAAAAAAAGATTTCAAAAAAAATGATTTTTTCCGTAATATTATGTTTTGTAGGAATGGAATTATTAATGGTAACTGAAAATTTTACAATACACAAGGGAGATTTTCTATGTATACTTTCAGCTTTTTTATTTAGTATGGTGATTATATTAGGAGATAAATATGCTAAAATTAATAATCCAATTAAATTGGGTGTATTAGAACTAGGTGTTGTAGCAGCTATAAGTTCTATATTTTCTCCTTTTGTAGAAGATTATTCCATACCATACGATATAAGAGGAATTTTTGTAATAGTTTTTTTGGGAATAATATGCACAGCTTTATGTTACGTTTTGCAAATATATGCACAAAAAAATGTACAAGCCGTTGAGGCTGGACTAATATTAGCACTAGAACCTTTATTTTCAGCAGTTTTTTCTTTTATTTTTTTAAACGAAATACTATCTATAAAGGGATATATAGGTGGAATAATAGTTTTTATTTCTGTAATAATCGGAGGAATTTTATAAAAAAAGAGTAGTTTAACTACTCTTTTTTCTATCTTGAATAATATAAATTTTCTGTAAGGAATACTGGTTCACAAGTTATTTCTATTCCTAATTTTCTTAAAAATTGTTCATCACTTTTTCTTATTATGTGAGTACAGTGAGCCTGAGCTCCATTTAATTCTGTTAGTTTAGATAAGGCTAATTCTGCTGTAGGGTTTGTTGCAGCAGATATACTAAGTGCTATCAATATTTCTTCTGAATCAAGTGGAACATTTTTATCTTTTAAGTTTTCTTTTTTTAATTTTAGTATAGGCTCTAATATTTTTGGAGATAATAAAAGTAATTCGTCATCAAATTTTGATAAATATTTTATAGCGTTAAGTATAGCAGCTGAAGGAGCATCCATAAGTTCACTTCTTTTTCCAGTAACTATTTTACCGTCATTTAATTCAAGTGATACAACTGATACAACTTCGTTAACATCTTTATTTAGTTTTTCTCTTATTGTTTCAGCTTTTTCTCTAGCTTTTTCTACAACTTTTCTATCGCATTCTTCAAGTCCACTACTACGCATTATAAGTTCGGCTCTTCTAAAAGTTTCTAAATTTAAATTTCCTTCCTTATAATCACAACTAGTTTTAAAATATCTTCTGATTATTTCTTGTTCAGATGCTTCTTTTATAATATCGTCATCTATAATTCCAAATTTTACTCTATTTACTCCCATATCTGTAGGCGATTTATAAATAGATTCATTATTTGTAATCTTCTCTATAATTCTTCTAAGTAAAGGAAAAGCTTCTATATCTCTATTATAATTAACAGCAGTTTCACCATACGTTTCTAAATGAAATGGATCTATCATATTTACATCTGCAAGGTCTACTGTTGCAGCTTCATACGCTATATTCAATGGATGTTTCAGTGGAATATTCCAAACTGGAAAAGTTTCAAATTTTGAATATCCTGCACTATTTCCTCTTTTAAATTCGTGATATAGTTGATTTAAACAAGTAGCTAGTTTTCCACTATTTGGTCCAGGAGCCGTAACAACAACTATTGGTTTAGTGGTCTCTATATATTCATTTTTACCATATCCATCATCACTCACTATTGCATCTATATCATTAGGATATCCAACAGTTGAATAATGTTTATAAACTTTTATTCCTCTTATTTCTAATCTATTTATAAATAAAGATATTGCTGGCCTTTCTTCATATCTAGTTATAACAACACTATTAACTTGAAGCTCTTTTTCTCTTAAATCATCTATAAGTCTGAAGATTTCCATATCATATGTTATTCCAAAATCTCCTCTTATTTTATTTCTTTCAATATCTCCAGCAAAAACACAAACTATAACCTCTACTTTATCTTTTAATTTAGTAAGCAATTTTACTTTTACATTTTCATCAAATCCTGGAAGAACTCTTTTTGCATGTAAATCTGCAAATAATTTACCACCAAATTCAAGGTATAATTTATCGTAATTATTAACTCTTTCTTCAATATATTGTGACTGTTCATCTAAGTATTTTTCGTTATCAAAACCTATTTTCATAATTCCTCCGACTAGGTAAAAGTATTAAGTAAGTATTTATTTTTTATTCCAATCATCCATGAATTTTTTTACACCAGCGTCTGTTAAATGATGTTTTATCATAGATAATATAACTTTATAAGGAATAGTTGCAATATCAATTCCCATTTTAGCTGCTTCTTTTATATGTAATGGATTTCTTATACTAGCTGCTATTATTTTAGTATCCATGCCATGTGCATCAAAAATAGTCTTAATTTCAGATAATAAAATTAAACCGTCTTCACCTATATCATCTAATCTTCCAACAAACGGACTAACATATGTAGCTCCAGCTCTTGCAGCTAATAAAGCTTGATTAGCAGAAAAAACTAATGTTAAATTAGTTTTCACCCCTTCTTTTGATAAAGTACTACATGCTTTTAATCCTTCTAGAGTAGTTGGTAATTTTATAACTATATTTTTACTAATTTTTATTAATTCTCTAGCTTCTGAAATCATACCTTCATAGTCTAATGATAAAACTTCGGCACTTATAGGACCGTCAACTATTTCAGTGATTTCTTTAATAATAGTTTTAAAATCTCCATTTTCTTTAGCAACTAAAGAAGGATTAGTAGTAACTCCAGATATTACACCTAAACTGTTGGCATCTCTAATTTCTTCAATGTTAGCAGTATCAATAAATAATTTCATATTATTCTCCTTTTTAATCGATAAGTAAACTTTCTAAAGCTATTTTCATCATGTCATGGAAAGACTCTTGTCTTTTTTCAGCACTAATTTCTTCTTTAGATACAAAAGAGTCTGAAATTGTTAATAAACAAGCTGCATTTTTACCTAAAACATTGGCATTGTGAAATAAAGCAAAACTTTCCATTTCTACACAAGAACAGTTATATTTATCTCTTAATTCTTCAAATCCCATAGTATTACTTTCTGCGTAAAAAACATCACTAGAGTGTACAATATCTTTATGTAATTTTATATTTAATTTTTCTGCAGCTTTTTCTATTTTTTTATTTAATTTTTCACTAGGATAAGTAGTATCTTTATCATATCCATTTTGAACTAGAGCAAATGAAGATCTACTCCATGCAGCCTTAGCTAAAACAACATCGTAAACATTTAAATCTCCAGAATAAGACCCTGCAGATCCTATTCTAATTATATTTTCTACATCATATTTTGTAAATAATTCATAGGAATAAATACCTATAGATGGCATTCCCATTCCAGAACCCATTACTGTAACTTCTTTTCCTTTATAAGTACCAGTGAATGCAAACATATTTCTAACTGTATTCACCAATTTATAATTTTCTAAATAATTTTCAGCAATAAATTTTGCTCTTAATGGATCTCCCGGCATTAAAACATTTTTTGCTATATCATTTTTAGCGGCTTGGTTATGTGGTGTCATAATTTCCTCCCAATTAAAATTTTTAACATAAATAGTATATCATAGTTATTAAAAAAATCAAAAAAATAAACTGCATTTAAAGTATGTTATGTTTCATTAAATGCAGTTTATAATTGTTGTTATAAAGATGGATCGTTCATTATTGCTTCGAATTCGTCTCCCATTATTGTTTCTTTTTCTAGCAATACTTCTGTAATTTTTTCTAATTTTATTCTATTTTCAATTAGTATAGAAATTGTTTTCTTATAACATTCATTTATTATTTTACTTATTTCATCATCAACTTCTTTACCAGTTTGTTCACTATAATATTTTCTTTGGAACATATCTCCATCTTGAGTTCCATCAAGCATTATAGGACCAAATTTTTTAGTCATACCAACTTTAGTAACAATATATTGAGCTATAGATGTTGCTCTTTCTATATCATTACTAGCTCCAGTTGTTACATTATCTTCTCCAAAAATTATTTCTTCTGCAGCTCTTCCTCCAAAAAGTTCAACTATTCTATCCATCAAATATTTTTTAGAGTGATACATTTTATCTTCAGCAGGTAAAGACATAGTGTAACCACCAGCAAAACCACGAGGAATTATAGTTATTTTATGTACCTTATCTTCTCCTCCTAAAACATAATTAACAACAGCGTGTCCAGCTTCATGATATGCAGTTATTTTTCTATCTAAATCAGAAACAATCTTAGATCTTTTTTCCGGTCCCATTTCAACTTTTTCAGATGCTTCTTCTAAATCTTCCATAGTTATTTTTTTTCTTCCAGCTCTAGCGGCTAATATTGCAGCTTCATTAAGTATATTAGCTAAATCTGCTCCAACCAGACCGGCAGTTTTTTTAGCTAGAATTTCAAAATCTACACTTTCATCAAATTCTTTATTTTTAGCATGAACTTCTAAAATTGCTTTTCTACCTCTTATATCCGGTTTATCAACCATAACCTGTCTATCAAATCTTCCAGGTCTTCTAAGAGCTCTATCAAGAACATCAGGTCTATTTGTTGCTGCTAAAACAATTATAGTTTCATCAGTTCCAAAACCATCCATTTCAACAAGTAATTGGTTAAGAGTTTGTTCTCTTTCATCGTTACCTCCACCTTGTCCGGTTCCTCTTTTTCTACCAACTGCATCTATTTCATCTATAAATACTATACAAGGGGCATTCTTTCTTGCCTTATTAAATAAATCTCTAACTCTTGAAGCTCCAACACCGACAAACATTTCTACGAATTCAGATCCAGACATACTGAAAAAAGGAACTTTTGCTTCTCCAGCTACTGCTTTTGCTAAAAGTGTTTTCCCTGTACCAGGACTTCCTAAAAGTAAAACTCCTTTTGGTATTCTTGCTCCTATTGCTCTAAATTTTTCAGGTTCTCTTAAAAACTCAACAACTTCTTGCAATTCTTGTTTAGCTTCATCTATACCAGCAACATCTTTAAAAGTAACATTAGAAATTTCTTCACCATTCTCTTTAGCTTTTGATTTTCCCATATTAAATATTTGAGGTCCACCGCTACCTTTATTCATCTTATTTGTTATGAAGAAGAAAAGTAGTAATAGTAATATCATTGGTGCCCAAGACATTAAAATAGAAAGCCAAAAAGATATTTCTTCAGGTGGAATAGACTTAATTACTATAGATTTATCCTTTAGAGTTTTTAAAAGTTCTACGTCATCTCCAAGTCTGTCGGTAATCATTCTCGCCTTGAATACTTCTTCTGACTTTTCATTATTATCAAAATCTAAAGTTAAATTTTTATCTTCTTTTAAATCTGTATAACCGTATATTAATCCTTGTTTTTCTTCTACCTGTTTTATGATACCATTATTAATTTTTGTTGTGAATTCTGTGTATGTAATTTCTTTTATAGGCTGTTTTCTATTTTCTCTCATTATTGTAGGCACATAAAAAATTAAAGAAATTATAAAAATCAAAAACAATAACCCTTTTAGACTAATTTTTAAATTTATTTTTTTAAAAGGTTTGTTATTATTGTTTTTTTGAGTTTGTCTAAGCTTATGTTTTAATTCGTCAGACATCTTTTTCATTTCATTCAAACGATCATAATCTTCATTATCTCTCTTCTTATCATCTTCTTTAACATCATTATCTTTTTTGTTGTCTTCAATGTCATTTGATGATTTTGTAGTTTCTTTTTCATGTTCATTTGCTTTTTCTTTATTATTGTCATTTTTTTGCTTTTCTTCTAAGTTATCGTCTTTGTTTTCAAAATTATCTATATTCAAATGTTATCCTCCTTTACAACAATAATAATTCCTTCTTCAGTATTATTTTCTAGGTATCCATTTACAACATTTGGCACCCAAAATATACTTTCATTATATAAAAATATTGGAATTTCATCTCTAACAATTTTTGGTATTTTTTTATCTATAAATATTTTTTTTAATTTATAATTAATACCGTTTTTATTATTTTTTATTTTATCCCCATCTTGCCTATTTCTAATTTTAATTACATCTCCATAATTAAAATTTGTTTTAAAATAACAATTATTTTTTGTATCTAAATTATAGTCAGCAATTATTGTATATCTACCAAATTTTACATTAAAAGGTATTTTTATGCAAACATCTTTTATAATATTTTTTTTATTTTCAGATATATAAATTTTATCATAATCTTTTATCAATAAAAAGTCTGAATTAAGAGTTGTAAATTTAGTTCCATTTTTCTCAATCAATGAAATTATCTGTTGTAACTTTCTAGAATTTACATATATATTATTTGTGTTTAAGTACTTAGTTAGAATTTTTTTCTGTAAAAACACACTTTTTTCCTTTATTTTAGAAATTAATATTTCGTTATTTACAACAAATTCAGATAACTTTATATCATTTTCTACATTATTTTTTTTAATTTCATCAATGATATTTAGTATTTTATCTTTAAATTTTGGATTATATCTAGTTTCTATAAATGGAATTAAATCTAATCTTATGCTATTTCTAGTATATGTATTTTCAAAATTAGTTTTATCTGTCCTATATTTTATTTTATTTTCGTCCAAATATTTGACAATATCTTTTTTATAAAAGTTTAATATAGGACGTATAATATTATCTTTCTTTTCTTTTATGCATTCCAACCCATCAAGGGACGTTCCTCTAATAAGTCTGAATAAAAATGTTTCTACTTGATCATCTTTATTGTGAGCTGTAGCAATTTTATTTGCTGAAACTTTATTTAATACTTCATCAAAAAATTTATATCTTTCTTCTCTTCCTGTTTCTTCAAAAGATTTTTTAGTTTTTTTTGCTAATTCTTCTAAATTAATTTTTTTTGAAAAAAATTGAAAATTATTTTCTTTTGCATAATTTTTAGAAAACTCTTCATCGTCATCAGCGTCTTTTCCTCTATACATATGGTTTATATGAACTAGGACAATATTAATATTTTTTTCTTTTTTAATTTGTTTTAACATTTCTACTAAAAAAACTGAATCTGGCCCACCAGAAAACCCAACTATTATAGTGTCGTTATCGTCTATTAAATTTTTAGAAAAATTATATTCTTTAAATTGACTTATCAAGTTCATATAATACCCTTTAATAAATTATTTTTTATTATTTTTTTGAAAATCTAAATGTTCCTTATATGTTTTACTAAAAAAGTGTGATCCATCACCTTTTGCAACAAAGAAAAGATAATCTGTTTGACTAGGATTATAGACTGCATCAACAGATTCTTTAGTTGGATTACATATAGGTGCAGGTGGCAATCCAAAATTTTTATATGTGTTATAAGGCGAGTCAACTTCTAAATCTTTATAAAAAATTCTTTTTTTAGAATAATTAAATACATAATTTACCGTTGAATCGGCCGCTAATTTCATTCCTTTTTTTAGTCTGTTATAAAAAACGGATGCCATTATTGGCTTTTCACTAGATAAATACGCTTCCCTCTCTATAATTGATGCTAGTATAAGCTTTTGATAAAAATCTTCTTTATTCGCATATTGTTCAGGTGGGAACTTTTTTAAAAATTCATTTAAAAATAAATTTATTATATATTTTTCAGTTGATTTTTCTGGTATTATATAAGTTTCAGGATAAAAATATCCTTCAAAATTATTATTTGGTGTTGGATAAGGGAAATTTATATTTTTTAATTCTGCTAAAAATTTTTCCTTATCTATTTTATTTTCAGAAGATAATTTATCAATAACATTTTGAACAGGTTGTCCTTCAATAATAGTAAATTTATACGATTTTACTAACCCCTCATCAAGTATTTTCATTATATCTTTTAATGAATAGTTACCTTTTAATTCATAATAACCAGCCTTAATATTTTTTCCATTATTTTTAGTTTTTAAGAAAATTTTGAAAAATATGCTATCGCCATATTTAAATTGAGAAAATATCTTTTTAGCACTATCTCCTTTTTTTACTTCAAATTCTTTGCTGTAATGTATTTTTTTATTTATAACATTGTTGTATTGTAATGAAAAAATAATTGCACAAGAAATAATTGCAATTAAAGCTATTAAAATAAAGGATTTCTTTTTCATTTTAACCTCACTATTTTCTTTTTTTAGCTTTTTCGACTAAAGGCTTTTTCCCTCTTTCCTTTTTAGAGAAAATTTCTAAAATTGATTCAGCCTCTAAAAACGGAACATTTATAAAAGAAAAATTATCGTAAACTTCAACATTTTTAATTTTATTTTCTTTTATATTACAATTTTTAACTATAAAATTTACCAATTTTTTTGGAGACATTTTATCTTTTCTTCCCATTGCAATAAATAATCTTGTTTTTCCTGATGTGTCCATATTTGTAGCTGTAATCTCAGTATAGTTATTTTCACTCAGCTCATCTTCACAATAGTACTTAAGCATAGCACCAACTACATCTATTGCATCATTATTTTTTAATAAATCTTTTGCTATTTTTTTAAAATTATCATTTACTTCTTCGTTTTTAATTATTTTTTCTATATCATCAAAAATTCTAATTTTTTTAACTTGTATTATATCTTTTATATCGGGAACGTTCGCTTTTCTTATAGAAGTTTTAGTTATTTTTTGTATATACATTAGTTTTCGATATTCTTGTGGCGTAATAAATGTTATTGCAGTTCCCTCTTTACCAGCCCTACCAGTACGACCTATTCTGTGAACATAACTTTCTGCTTCTTGTGGTATAGAATAATTTATAACGTGAGTTAAATCATTAATATCTATTCCTCTTGCTGCAACATCTGTTGCAACTAAAATATTAAGTTTTTTTGATTTAAATCTTTTTAAGATACTTTCTCTATAATTTTGACCTATGTCTCCGTGCAAAGCTTCTGCATCATATTTTCTATCATTTAATCTTCCTGCAATTTCATTTACATCATTTTTTGTTTTACAAAAAACTATTCCATAAAAATCTGTTTTTAAATCTATTATTCTACATAAAGCTTCGAACTTATCTTTTTCAAAAACCTCAAAATAAATTTGATCAGTTAATTCAGTTGTCAATTCCTTTGATGCAACTTTTATTATTTCATATTTTTTCATATATGATTTTGCAATTTTCATTATTTCTTCTGGCATCGTTGCAGAAAAAAACAACATTCTTTTGTCTTTGTTAGTTTCCTTTAAAATATTTTCAATATCTTCGATGAATCCCATATTTAACATTTCATCGGCTTCATCTAATATAAAGAATTTTAATTTATCTAATTTTATAAATTTTCTGTTCATTAGATCTAGCAATCTACCAGGAGTACCAACTAAGATATCTACTCCCTCTTTTAACATTTTCTTTTGCATAGTGATAGATTGACCACCATAAACAGGAATAATTTTTATTTTTTTACCGTGAGCTAAACTATTTATTTCCTCAGAAACTTGTAAACATAATTCTCTTGTTGGTGTAATAATTAATGCTTGTAAATTTCCGTTTGCTTCAAATTTATCTATTATAGGTAAAGAAAATGCTGCAGTTTTCCCAGTTCCAGTTTTAGCTTGACCTATTAAATCAATTTCTTCATTTAATAGAACTGGTATTGCTAATTTTTGTATTGAAGTCGGTTCATCATAACCTTTTTTTGATAAAACTTTAATTATTTTATCACTCAATCCTAAATCTTTAAATTCTTTCATTTTTTCTAATTTTTCCATTATTCACTTCCTAATTTTTCTAATTATTTATTATATCATTAATAAAAAAAAATTCAAAATTTTATATAAAAAAAAGAAAATTTAAGTTATAATTTAAAACAGGTGAAAAATTATGAATAAAAATTTAAAATCCTTTAAAAAAGAAATTCGAATTTCAATGGCTAAATATATTTTTCCTTCTGTAATGAGTTTGTTATTAACTGCTTTTTATGTAATAGTGGACGGAATTTTTATAGGGATAGGGGCTGGCGAAGAAGGACTTGCAGCAATAAATATAGGTTATCCATTAGTAAATGTTTCGAATGGTTTTAGTTTAATGTTTGGTATAGGTGGTTCAACTTTAATAAGCATATACAGCAGAAATAAAAAAATTAAAAATATTTTTTTTACATCAATAATTTTTTTATGTATTTCGTTTTATTTACTTTTATTATCTGCAGTTTTTTTATCTGGCGATAAATTAATTTATATGATAGGATCATCAGAAAGTTTACTGCCACAAGTTAAAATGTATTTGTATCCTTTAACAATAGGTTCAATATTTTTAATGTTAACGACTGCAATGATTCCAATTTTAAGAAATATAAACGCACCAAGATATGCTTTTTTTTCAATGAGTGTTGGAGCTATTACAAACATAATTTTAGATTGGATATTTATTTTAAAATTTAATATGGGTATAAGAGGTGCATCTATTGCAACGGTGATAGGACAAATTTTTAGTTTTTCTTCCATAGCAATATTTTTTATAATTTTTAATACAGGTTTACATTTTAATTTAAAAAAAATTAAATTAAAAATATTTTTAAAAATCATTTCAGTTGGATTTTCATCTTGCTTATTAGAAACAGCCATTGCTTTAATTTTAATAATATTTAATATAAAATTTATGTATTATGGTGGACAAGTTGCCGTATCTGCATTTTGTATAGTTGCATACATATATTTTATTGCTAGAATGTTATTTAATGGAGTTGCACAAGGTATACAACCACTTCTTAGTTACAATTATGGTATAAAAGATTACGAAAAAATTAGTATATTTTTTAAAGAAACTTACAAATTAAATATATTTTTAAGTTTTGCTTTTTTCTTATTACTAAATATTTTTGCAAAACAGATTATTTCAATTTTTGGAGCAACAGGAGAATTATTAAATTTAACCATACACGGTTTTAGAATTTATTCTCTTGCAGTTTTTTTCTCTTGTTTTAATCTTTTAAATATCTCTTATTTACAATCTATTGATAGAGCTAGAAGTTCAATTTTTATTTCACTTATCAACAGTTTTATTTTTCTAATTATTTTTTCAAATTTACTTCCAATTTTTTTAGGGATGGATGGTATTTGGTTTTCATTTCCTTTATCAGATTTTATGAGTTTACTAACTACATATCTATTAAGAAAAAAATTATCATTTAAAATACAACAATAAATCTTAACAATTAAAATAAAAGTAAAATTAATTTTATTTTTTTCAATTTTTTTTGTTATATTAAAATAAAAAAAGACAGCGTTTAAACTGTCTTTTATCTAACTTATTTATATTTCTCACTTTCACTTTCAAACGGCGATATATATTTAAACATTAACCGCCTTTGTTCTTCTGTTAGTGTAGAATACTTTTCACTACGTTCAGGCCAAAAATTATATATTATTTTTTTATCAAATGTAAAAAAACTTTGCCCGTATTCTACCCCGCAAGTGCCATCGCTGTCAAAAGTAAATTCATCCCCCATAAATACCTCGTCTGTTCCTTCTATTTCATGAAATTCAATATATAATTTATCTTTATTATCCTTGTATTTATTTTTCCTTTTATAAGACCTAGCGCAATCTATTTCGTGAGCGTATTTTTTAAATAATTCTTGTTCTTCTTTTGTTAAATTATGTGGGTAATCTTTTGCGTAGTCGTATATTTTAACTCTATCAAATGAAAATAAAAATTCTTCTGGATTGCTGGCATATCTACCTTTTCCTATATAATAATATCTCACTACGTCCCATATAGGTACGCTCAATTCATCAAATTTATAAAATCTTAAACAAATTTTTTCTTCCATTTATATTCACCTTATTATTTTATTTTATCAGTATTGATATTTTAAAGAATTTTATATTAATTGTAATTTATCATAATTTCTTTTTTAATACAATAATAAGAT
>JAEWEF010000020.1 GCA_023389595.1 Fusobacteriota bacterium | reverse complement strand
CTGTAGGTATAGTTTTAGACGGAAAACAAAATTTAACAAATAGCGGAAATATTAAACTTGCTGACACAACTGAGACTGACAGAAATGTTGGTATATACACAAATAATAATGATGCAATAATCAATAATGATGCTAAGATAGAAATAGGTAAAACTTCTATCGGAATTTATGGTAAAGCTGTAAACTTAATGGCTAATTCTAATCTTGATGTAAAAACTTCTGGTATAGGAGTTTATTCAACAGGTGGTAATGTAAGTTTAGACGGAGCGATAACTCTTGCTGACGGGGCAGGAAGCAACGAAGAAACATTCGGACTTTACTATGAAGGAAATAATGGAAATATAAATGTTAAAAATTCAACTAACTTAAACCTTGGAGCAACAACTATAGCCGTTGCAAATGCTGGAGAGGGAAATAATATTACGAGTGATGTTGCAAATGTAACTCTAAAAAATGACTCTCTATACATTTACAGTTCTGATAAGACAGGAAATATTACTTCGAATACAAATGTTACTGCTAACGGAGATAATGTGTATGCTTACTATGTTGGAGGAAATTTAACTAACAATGGAAACATTGATATGTCAAATTCTCTTGGTAGTATGGGAATATATAGTTACTATGATGTTGGTGGAACTGGACAAACTGTAAACAACGGTACTATAAAAGTTGGAAGATCTGACGCTGAAAACTTTATTTACAGTATAGGAATGGCTTCTGGATATAAGGGTTCGTCTGGAGAAAAATCAGGACATTCTATAAATAAAGGTACAATAGAAGTAGCTAACGAAGGCAGCATCGGAATGTTTGCTACTGGTAAAAATAGTAAGGCTATAAATGAAGGAATCATAAATGTAAGTGCACAAAAAGGTATAGGAATATATCTTGGCTCTGGAGCGACTGGAGAAAATAAAGCTGGTGGAGAAATTAATATACTAGCTGGAGCGACTGGAGCAACTGGTGTTTACATTTCTAAAGATTCTGTATTTAAAAACTATGGAACTATAAAAATTGAAGCTAACGGTGCTAAAGGAATTTACCTGCTTGATGGTGGAACTCTTGTAGAGCAATCTGAAGATCCTAATATAAAAGATGTTGAATTAGATCCTAACGCTAAAGGTTCTGTAAAAGTTAAAAAAGTTGAAAGTGCTGTAGGAAAAGATAAGGAAGTTTCTGGAGTATCTTTCAATGCGGAACCGCCTAAAGATGTAACTGTTACTATAGACGGTAAAGTTGTAGAACCTACATATTTAAATATTACTGACGGAGAAGATCCAAAATCTGATGTACTAGTTAAAGAACCTAACGTAAATGAAAAAACTATTAAATATGATGATGCAGTTGAAAAATTTAGAAATTTTGAAAATATAGGTTCAGCTTCAAGCATAGGAATGTATGTTGACACTTCTGGTGTAAACTTCACAAAACCTATTGAAGGCTTAGAGCACTTAAAAGATCTTGGAGAGGCAGATTTAATTATTGGTGCTGAAGCTGCAAAATATACTAACGAAAAGGTAATACACATTAAAGAAAATGTTTTAGATGTTTACAATAAAGCTATAGTTGATAATCCACAAATAGATAAATGGAATATACTTTCTGGGTCTCTATTCTGGGCGGCAACACCAAACAAAATGAAATCTTCAAACGAAATTGATAGTATCGTTATGGCAAAAGTTCCTTATACGGCAGATGTTGATCCAAATTGGAATGAATATAATTTCTATGACGGACTAGAAAAGAGATACGATAAAAACGAGTTAGACTCTAAAGAAAAAGACATATTTAACAAATTGAATATGATTGGTAAAAATGAGGGAGCTCTATACAGACAGGCCGTTCACGAAATGATAGGAGACCAATACGCAACTATTGCACAAAGAACGAATGCAACAGGAAATATCATAGACGACGAAATTCTTTATCTAAGAGATGAATGGGATACTGAATCTAAAAATTCAAATAAATTAAAAGTGTTTGGAAATGCTGGTGGATACATATCTGATGTTCCTGGAATTAAAAACTGGAGTAATAGAGCATTCGGTATAGCATACTTAAACGAAAAAGAGGGAGTTACATTAGGAAATTCTAAAGGTTGGTATGCTGGACTTATAAGAAATGATTTTGAATTCAGAGATTTAGGAAAATCTTTCGAAAGAAATATACAAGCTAAACTTGGAATTTACAAATCAAAATCTTTTGACGACAACAATTATCTAAACTGGAATATCGCAGGAGATGTTTTTGTTGGAATTAACAAGATGGATAGAAAATATTTCGTTGTTGACGATGTATTCAATGCAAAATCAAATAATTATTTAACTTATGGTGCTTCAGTTAAAAATGAAGTTACAAAAACTATAAGACTTGATGAAAACTGGAGAGCAAAAGGATACGGAAGATTAGATGTTGAATATGGAAGACACGGAAATATAAGTGAAAAAGAAGGAGAAATGAGATTAGATGTTGCATCTAAAGGATACTTCTCTGTAAAACCAGAGCTTGGTGTAATGGCAGTTTATAATAAACAATTCCATAACGGACTTGAATTTGAAGCAAAAGCAAAAGCTGCATACACTAACGAACTTGGAATTTTAAATTCAACACAAGAAAGAGCAAAAGTTGCTTTCACTGACGCAGGATATTATAAACTTAGAACAGACAAAGAAAACAGATTAGGAACTGTAAAACTAGACTTAAATGTAGATTTAAACAACAGAGCTTGGGGATTAACTGGTAATGTTGGTTACGATGTTAAAGAAAAGAATTTAAGATTCGGAGCAGGTCTAAGAGTTATCTACTAATCAAAATAAAACGGTGTGATTTTTCACGCCGTTTTTTTATTTAAAAAATTTTAAATTAAATAACAATATTTTTCAATTTTTTACTCTTGATTTTTAATTATGTTTATCTTTTATAATTTAAAAAATTTTAGGAAGAGACTAAATAAGTATTTGTGATTGAATTGGAAAGCAACTCATCGTAGCTACTAGATAGGGAGAAAATAAAAAAATACACAGCTTAGCCGGGTTTGATTTTAAGAAGATTTTAGGACGCATATATCATTTCTCTGAAGTAATAAATTAACGAACGAGTTATAATTATACGTCGTGTACCAAGTGCCAGTGCCTGAATATTACCAGCAAGAATTTCTTCATAAACGAACTTATCACTTATTTTAAGTTCGGATGCTATTTCCTTAGCCGTTGCAAATTCTCCGTAAGTGTCAACCAAATAGTTCATATAAAAAGACTCTATCGGATTTTTCGCTTCAAAATTTATGGCGTTGTTCAAATAGTTGTTAACATTGGAGCCATCGTCGTATATTTTAAAATTTTTGTTGAAATTAAAAAGTTTTATAAATTGTTTCATGTTGTATTTTTTGATGTTGCCATCTTTTTTCATATCTATATTTTCGTGGTTTAATATGTCATAAACGAAACTTAAACTTAGATGAAAGCTTGCAGCAATCTTTATAGGGGGTTCATATTCGTCAAATTGTGAAGAAATAGTATCAATTATCCTTTGATATACGTCGTCAAATATTTTTTTGTTATGCATTTTATATTACCTCCTCTTTAAAACATACTTAGATTATATATCATCTAGAAAATTTTTCAAGAGCATTTTGAGGCCTTTTTTAATATGCTATACAAACGAATTTAAGACATGTTGATTCACTTTTTAAAACTCGCAAAATTTCGAGTTAGATTTTTTGGTGAGTCCATAAATGAACTTTTTTAGAACATTGACTTACTAAAATAAAACAAAAAAGTTTGTATCATTTGATACAAACTTTTAGTTAAGGTAATCTTCACCTGGAATATCGTTCCCCATCCATTTATTACAAAGTTCAGAAAATT
>JAEWEF010000052.1 GCA_023389595.1 Fusobacteriota bacterium | reverse complement strand
TCTGAAATAGATGAGTTAGAATTTGCAATAAAACCTATGAACTGTCCTGGTGGAGTTTTAGCATTTAAACATCAACTACATTCATATAAAGATTTACCAGCTAGATTGGCAGAGCTTGGTAAAGTTCACAGACATGAATTTTCAGGTGCGTTACACGGCTTAATGCGTGTTAGATCTTTTACTCAAGATGACTCACATATTTTTATGACACCAGATCAAGTTGAAGATGAAATTATAGGAGTTGTTAATCTAATAGATAAATTTTATAGTAAACTATTTGGATTTGAATATGAAATAGAGCTTTCGACAAAGCCAGAAAAATCAATAGGATCTCAAGAAATTTGGGATATGGCAGAGTCAGCTCTTGCAAGTGCTCTTAACAAAGTTGGTAAAAAATATAAGATTAATGAAGGTGACGGAGCTTTTTACGGACCTAAATTAGATTTTAAAATTAAAGACGCGATTGGAAGAATGTGGCAATGTGGTACTATACAATTAGATTTTAACTTGCCTGAAAGATTTGATGTTACATATATAGGTGATGATGGAGAAAAACACAGACCTGTTATGCTTCACAGAGTAATATACGGATCTATCGAAAGATTTATCGGTATACTGATAGAACACTACTCAGGAGCATTTCCTATGTGGCTTGCTCCAGTTCAATTAAAAATTTTAACAATCAATGATGAATGCGTTGAGTACGCTAAAAAAATTAAAAAAGAATTGGAAGATTTAAATATAAGAGTTGAGCTTGATGATAGAACTGAAACTATAGGTTACAAAATTAGAGAAGCAAACGGTAAATATAAAATTCCTATGCAACTTATCATAGGAAAAAATGAAGTTGAAACTGAAACAGTAAATGTTAGAAAATTTGGTTCTCAAAATCAAACTTCAATGAATTTAAAAGATTTTTATGAAATGGTTGTTGAAGAAGCAAAAATAAAATTCGACAAATAATTGAGGTACGATATGAAAATATTAATGACGGGGTTCGAAGCTTTTGATGGAGAAAAAATAAATCCATCTTGGGAAGTTTTAAAAAAAATAAATGTTAATTTAAAAAATGTAGAAATCAGAAAAATTCAAATACCTACTGCTTTTAAAAAATCTTTTGAAAAATTATTAGAAGAAATCAAAAATTTTAATCCAGATTATGTAATTTGTTTAGGTCAAGCTGGAGATATTGCTGATATACATTTAGAAAGAGTTGCAATAAATATTGATGATGCAAGAATACCTGACAACTTAGGATATAAACCAGAAGATGAAATTATTTTTGAAGATGGAGAGAACGCTTATTTTTGTTCACTACCTATAAAAAAAATATTGAATGAAATAAAAAATAAAGATATTCCTTGTTCAGTCTCTAATAGTGCTGGAACATTTGTTTGTAACCATTTAATTTATTCTATTCTATATTATATAAACAAAAATAATTTGAATATAAAGGCTGGATTTATTCATGTTCCATATATAGAGCAACAAATATTAGAAAAGGAAAATACATCTTATATGGAATTAGAAAAAATAGTTTTGGCTATAGAAACGACTATAGAAACTATTACAAAAAATTAAATGAAAAATCAGTTCAACATGAACTGGTTTTTTTATTTTAGTTTTTAAATTTTTACTTCTAATTAAAAGTAAAAAATATAAAAACGATTGACGACAGATTCAAAATTAATGTAAAATGTAGAAATAAGATAATTTAATTTCTATAAAAGTATCTAAAACAACTAAAGGATTTTATATAGGCAATTATTCTGATTAACCTTCAGAAAAAGAATTTTTAATTCACAGGGGACAAAAATATAGGATTTTAAAAGTCGACCAGTATACTATGGAGGTAGAATTCTATGACGCAAGAAGAATTGGTAAAAAAAATAAATGAAAATTTTTTAGCAAAAGAAGCATATAGAAATGGTACTTTAAAAAGCAAAACATATACAGAAGAAGAAATAGAAGCAAAAAGGCAGTATTTTTTATCAAAAGTACCGCCTGACCTAGACGAATGTTCTATAGGTAGATGGCATTATGAAATAAAAAGAGTTTTTGAACTGAGTAAATCTTTTCGTAAATGTCCTGATTTATGGTTTTACCATTTAGAACACTATTTTGATTTTTAAATAGCACACAAAAGACAGTTTAAACGCTGTCTTTTTTATATTAAAGTAGTAATTAAATTTATTTACATAAAAGTTTAAATTTATAAAAGTCAATTAATTTTTTATTTTTTAACTATTGATAAATATAGAAAAAGTGTCGATTGTATAAGCTATTGTCATATTTAATAACTAAAATAATAAAACTTAACAAACAAACTTTAACGTTGATACTTATGTATTTTAAAGATTTAAATAATTAATTTGAAATGATCTAGTATAACTTGGTAAATTAAATTTGCAACTAATCTTGAAGTTCTCTGATCATAATCATATTTAGGACTAATTTCGGCTACATCAAGAGTTAAATTTTTAGCATTTTTTGCTACGAGAGAAATTAAACCAATTGCTTGATTGGGCCAAATACCAAAAGTTTGTGGTGCACTTACGCCAGGAGCACAAGTTATGTGAAAAACGTCGGTGCATATAGTCATATATATGTAATCGTTTCTCTTTATTATAGGTAATATATTTAGATCTGTTAATTTATTTATTTCTTCTGCCATGTAATAGTTAACACCAAATTTTTTAGCAGCATCGAATAATCTTTTAGTGTTAGAAAATTTTTGTATACCTATAACATTATAATCAAATTTTCTATTTTCTCTTACACAGTCGTCAGCTATTTGTAAAAACATTGTTCCGGAGTTTCCGCCATTATTATATTCTCTCATATCGAAATGAGCATCGAAACTTATTATTCCTATTTTAGGAGAATCACTATATTTTTTGGCGTGTTTTAAAATGCCATTGTATGTGCCATATGCAATGTCATGTCCACCGCCTAAACCTACAACAAAAAAATTATTTTCTTTTAATAGAGAAACAACATTTGCATATTCTTCTTGTGCTTTTTCTAAATTACCATCTACAACGTTGATTGGGTTTTTTAAATCATAAAACTTTATATCATTATCAAAAACTGGAAAATTAGATAATGCAGATTTTACTTGTTTCCAACCCTCACTTGCTCCAATTCTTCCTTTGTTTCTTTTAATTCCTTCGTCTGAATTATAAGAAACGAAACAAACTTTTTTCGTTTTTTTATCAACTTGTAGAAGTTCTTCCAAACTCATTTCATTAATCACCTGATGAATTCTTAAGACATCATTATCAACACCATCTATACGACCAGTCCATTCCATATTTACTCCTTTAAAATATTATAACTTTTTCTGATGAAAATATTCCGTTAACTATAAATTCCATGTCTACAGCTTCTCCAAAAACAGATTCCTCTGGTATATTATAAAAGTTTAAAGAGCTTTTGCATAAAAAAATATTTACACCTTTTTTTTCTAAATTTTTAAAAATGTGATAAACGCTAGAGGAAATTTTAGAAAGTAGAACACCTTGATTATACAAAAAAATATTTTTTGGTAAAATATCATTGTTGTTAAGTTTTGACAAAAATTCTTTCATTAAAATACTACCAAGTGTTTTGTCAGCTCTTCCTAAATATACAGATGATATCATAAGAGTTGTGCCATTTACTTCTTCTAACATTTTATGCTGATATATGTTTTCTAGTTCTATAAAAAATTTATGTTCTGTAAACATAGAGACCTCCAAAAGCATTTATACCAAATTTTAACACTAAACAACAAAAAAGTTAACAGATTTTAATATATTTTAAATTTTTTATAGAACAAATAATTTTTTATAAAAAGATTAATATAAATTATTTTGTATGGTATAATTTAATAATTAAAATTTGGAGGTGCTATGAATGAAAAAAGCTGTTCTAATAGATGTAAGTGCGATTATGTATAGAGCATTTTTTGCTAACATTAACTTTAGAACAAAAACAGAACCTACAGGAGCTGTATATGGATTTGCAAATACTCTATTTAGCATAATAGATGAATTTAACCCAAATTATATGGCTGCAGCTTTCGATGTAAAAAGATCGTCATTAGAAAGAACTAAAATGTTTTCTGAATATAAATCACAAAGAGAATCTGCACCAGAAGATTTAATAAAACAAATACCAAGAATAGAAGAACTTTTAGATTGTTTTAATATAGATAGATATAAAATTGATGGATATGAGGCTGATGACGTTTTAGGAACACTTGCAAATAAATTATCAAATGATGGATATGATGTTACTATAGTAACTGGAGATAAAGATTTGGCACAACTTGTAACTAAAAATATAAGTGTAGCTTTATTAGGAAAAGGAGAAGCAAAAGAAAAATTTGGTATACTAAGAAATGATGAAGACGTAAAAAAATTTATTGGTGTTACGGCTGATAGAATTTGTGATTTATTTGGTCTTATTGGTGACAAATCTGATGGTATACCAGGTGTTAGAAAAGTAGGAAGTAAAAAAGCTTTAGCTATTTTAGAAGTTTATAAAAATTTGGAAGAAATATATGAAAATGTAGAAAAATTATCTGAAATAGACGGAATAGGGAAAGGTCTTGTTAATAATATAATAGAAGATAAAGAAATAGCATTTAAAAGTAGGGAACTTGCTACTATACAAAAAAAATTATCAATATCTTATGAATTAAAAGAAAGAAATTATTCTATTAAAAATGGCGATGTAAATATAAAAAAATTACTTAATTTATTTAATCAATTAGAATTTAGAAATTTCATAAAAAAAATTGAACAATATAATGTTTCAAACGAAAAGAAAATAGAAAATAATAATTTAACTCTTTTTAATTTAGAGACTGGTAGCGAAGTTGATTTATCAGTGGAAACATATAATTTTTTAGATACAAAGGAAAAACTAACTATTTTAAAAGAAGAATTGGAGATTGCTAAAGAGTTCTGTATTTATTTTGAAAAGGTTGGGTTAGGTATATATTTAAATGAAAAATGTTATTATATTCCGCTTTTTCACAAAAATGTTACAATAAATAATTTAGCCGTTGAAGATGTCGCAAAAATTTTTGAATTTATAGAAATCGGAGCTATTTCTTATAATTTTAAAGAAATATTAAATTTAGGAATAAATATAAAAAACATGAAATTAGATACGATGATAGGATATCATCTAGTTACAGGAAGAACAAATGTCGAGGCGGTTCTTCCTATAAATGATTATCTTGGAAAAGATTTATTAGAATTAAAAGATAAATTTCATAGACAGGATATTTATACAATAGATTTAGATGAGATTGCTAAATATATTTTGTCTAAAACCAAAGGAATAATGAAAGTTTATCCTGAAATAAATAAAAAATTATCAGAATTAAAATTATTAGATATATATCAAAATGTAGAATCTAAATTAATAAAAGTTTTACACTCTATGGAAAAAGATGGGATAAAAATAGATTTACAATATTTTGAAAAATACTCTCGTGAATTGGAATTGAAATTAAAAGAATTAGAAGAGAAAATATACGATGAAGCAGGAGAAATATTTAATATAAACTCTCCTAAACAACTATCATCAATTTTATTTGAAAAATTAAATTTACCAGTTATAAAAAAGAATAAAACAGGATACTCAACAGATGTGGAAGTTTTAGAACAATTGGAAAAAAGAAACTGTACTATTGCTAAATTTCTTTTAGAACATAGAAAGTTAAATAAGTTGAAAACAACTTATGTAGATGCTTTACCTAAGTTAGTTGATGAAAATCAAAAAATACATACGACATTTAATCAAATAGGGACAGTTACTGGTCGTCTTTCTTCAACTGAACCTAATTTACAAAATATACCGGTAAAAACTGATGAAGGAATAAAAATTAGAGAAGGGTTTATTTCTTCTGACGGATATGTTTTTATGGGAATAGATTATTCTCAAATAGAACTAAGAGTTTTAGCGTCGTTATCTCAAGATAAAAAATTGATAGAAGCATACAAAGAAAAATTAGATTTACACGAACTTACCGCAAGAAAAATATTTAATTTATCAGAATGTGAAAAAGTTAGCAGACAACAGAGAATTATAGCTAAAATAGTAAATTTTAGTATAATATATGGAAAAACATCCTTTGGTCTTGCTAAAGAATTAGATATAAGTGTAAAAGAAGCAACTTCATATATAAATAAATATTTCGAAGAATATGTAAGTATAGCTCCGTTCGAAAAATCTATAGTAGAGTTCGCAGAAGAAAATGGATATGTAAAAACTTTACTTGGTAGAAAAAGATATATAGAAGGAATAAATTCTAAAAATAAAAATATAAAATCACAGGCAGAAAGAATGGCTGTAAACACTGTAATACAAGGCACTGCCGCTGAAATCATAAAAAAATCAATGATAAATATATACGATAAAATTAATGGAGAAAGCGACATAAAAATGCTATTGCAAGTGCACGATGAATTAATTTTTGAAGTAAAAAAAGACTCCGTAGAAAAATATAAAAAAATGATTGGAGATATGATGATAAATAGTGTAGAATTAAAAAATGTAAATTTAGATATAAATGTAAACATTGGTACAAAATGGTCAGAAACAAAATAGTTCTTTAGGAGGGTAAATGTCATATAGTTCAAAAGTAAAATCTGAAATATGCTCCAAATTACCAGCCACTAATTTAGAAATTATATCTGAGTTATTTGCTATATTAGAAAGTAAAAAAGCTATCTTCGATGATAAAATAGAAATAAGAATTGAAAATATAAATTTAGCCAAAAGAGTTTATGAACTATTAAAAAAAATATCTAATTTTAAGATAGTAATTAAATATAGTACTTCTAATAGCTTTGGAGAACATAATATTTTTACTATAAGTATTTATAATCAGAAAGGTCTAGCTAATTTTATAAAAGAATTAAAAATTAATTTTTTGTCTATATTCAATAACGATGAAATATATAGAGGATATACAAGAGGTATTTTTCTTAGTTGCGGATACATAAAAGATCCTAAAAAAGAATATTCTATGGATTTTTTTATAGATAATCATGATTTAGCTGACGACTTTTACAATATTTTATTAAAAAATAAAAAAAAGGTATTTAAAACCAAAAAGAGAAAAAAATCTCTGGTATATTTGAGAAATTCAGAAGATATAATGGATATACTCGTATTAGTTGGATCTATCCAACATTTTTTTAGTTATGAAGAAACAACTATGATAAAGGACTTAAAAAATAAAACAATCAGGGAAATGAATTGGGAAGTCGCCAATGAAACAAAAACTTTAAATACAGGAAGAAATCAAGTTAAAATGATAGAATACATAAATGAAAAAGTAGGAATTAATACGCTTACTCAAGTTTTAGAAGAGGCTGCCATAGTTAGATTGAAAAATCCTGAAAGCAGTTTGCAGGAGCTAGCAGATATGCTAAACATATCTAAATCTGGAATTAGAAATAGATTCAGAAGAATTGAGGAAATATACAATAAATTGATAGATTAAACACAAATTTGATTGGAGAATTATTAATGAAAATTATAAATGATATACTTAGTATGGAAAATATATCAGTAGACTCTTGCGTTGCAATAGGTAATTTTGACGGTGTACATTATGGACACCAAAAATTACTTAAGGACTTAGTTAGAAAATCAAAAAAAAGAAATGCATTGTCAGTAGTTTTTACTTTTTTGAATCATCCGATGGAAAATAAAAATACTAAAAGTGGATTTTCATTTGGATACATAAACAATAATGAAGAAAAATTAGTTTTATTTGAAAAATTAGGCATAGATGTTGTCATAATGCAGGAGTTTAACAAAAATATTTCCACTTACAGTCCAGAAAATTTTGTTCAACTATTAAGAGATAAATTAAATGTCAAAGAAATTTTTGTAGGTTTTAATTTTTCTTTTGGAAAAGGTGGACGCGGAAATACAGAGCAGTTAAAAATGTTAGGCGAAAAATATAATATAAAAATAAATGAGTATGGTCCAATTTTAATTGACGGAGAAGTTGTAAGTTCAACACTTATAAGAAAAAATATTTTGGAAGGGAATTTTGAAAAAGTTATAAAACTTTTAGGTCATCCCCTCCTAGTTGTAGGAGAAGTAATAGAAGGAAAAAAAATAGCAAGACAACTTGGATTTCCAACGGCAAATATAAATGTTAGCAATAGATTGTATCCTCCTTTTGGAATATATGGAGCCGTATTACAGATAGGAGAAAAAGACGCTCCTTTAATGTATGGCATAGTAAATGTTGGGATGAACCCAACATTAAAGCCTGGAGAACTTTGTTTGGAAGTTCATATTTTAGATTTTGACAAAGAGATATATGGTGAAAAAATTTACTTACAATTACTAACATTTTTAAGAGAAGAAAAGAAATTTGAAAGTGTTTCTAAATTGATTGAAACTATTTCTAAAGATAAAGAAAGATGGGAAAAATTTAAGGAAGAGATGAATAGTAATGGAGATATTTTTAAAATTAGATAATTTTGAAGGACCATTCGATTTATTAATTAGCTTGATAGAAAAAAATAAAGTAAATATATCTGAAATAAGTATAAATAAACTTATAGATGATTATCTAGAAGTTCTTAATTCTTACAATAAGAACGATAATGCTGTTATTAAATCAGAATTTTTAGTAATGGCTTCAGAATTAATAGATATAAAAGCTATCTCTCTTTTAAATTTAGACAAAGAAAAAAGAAAAGAAAAAGAATTAATTAGAAGAATAGAAGACTATAAATTACTAAAAGAAATCACTCATCAGATATCAGAAATTGAAAATGAATATAGAGTAGCATATTCAAGAGGGGAAGCAATTAGAGAGATAAAGAAAATAAAAAAAGACTATGAGTTGAAAGATATAGTACCAAGTGATATCTATGATAATTTTAATAAATATATAAAAGAAAATGATTTTTTAAGCAAGTTTAATATAGATTTTGAAAAAAAGTATTCTTTACAAAACGAAATGGATAATATTTATTTAAGAATATTTGAAAAAAATAAAAGTTTTGAAGAAATTTTTGATATAGCTGAAAATAAAATGCATTTGATATATATTTTTTTAGCAATTTTAGAATTGTATAAAGATTCAAAAATATCAATAGAAAATGGTGAAATTTCTAAAAAATAATATGGAGAAATAATGTTTGGTAAATCTATTATAACTATGATCATAACTATGATAAGTAGAGTTTTAGGACTGTTTAGGGGAACTATAGTTGCATATTTTTTTGGTTCAAACTATCTAACAGACGCTTATTATGCTGCATTTAAAATAAGTAATTTTTTCAGACAACTTTTGGGTGAAGGAGCTTTAGGAAATGTTTTTATACCTCTCTATCATAAGAAAGTTAGCGACTGTGGAGAAGAAAGTGGAAAAATCTATATATTCTCTATAATTAACCTTGTAGGTATTTTTAGTATTATCATTAGTATACTTATGATTATTTTTTCTGAATACATTATATCTATTATGGTTGTTGGATTTGATGCAGAAACTAAGATGATAGCATCTAAATTACTAAAAATAATGTCAGTATACTTTATATTTATATCTCTGGCAGGTATGATAGGAGCAGTTCTTAATAATTTTGGTGAATTTGTAATTCCTGCATCCACTTCAATATTTTTCAATTTATCAATAATAATCGTATCTATTTTTTTTACTAAACGATATGGAATTGAAGCACTAGCTTATGGGGTTGTACTCGGAGGATTTTTACAATTTATAGTTGTTTTCATCCCGCTCATATTAAAATTAAAAAAATATTCTTTTAACATAAATATTAAAGACTCCTATGTAAAATTATTAGGAATACAATTAATACCTATGTTAGTAGGAGTTTTTGCAAGACAAATTAATACATTAGTTGACCAATTTTTTGCTTCATTCTTGAATGAAGGAGGAATTACCGCACTCGAAAATGCTACTAGAATATACTTATTACCGGTTGGAGTTTTTGGAGTAACTCTTTCAAATATTATTTTTCCTTCAATTTCAAAATTTGTTGCAAAAAGAGATTATGAAACATCTAGTCGACATATTGTTCTGGGTATAAATGCTATAAACTTTTTTGTTATTCCAAGTTGTTTTGTTTTGATTTTGTATTCTAAAGAAATAATAAAATTAATATTTTCTTACGGTAAATTTTTAGAAAAGGATGTTATAGTTACATCGGAAGCACTTTTGTTTTACTCTATCGGTTTGATTTTTTATACCGGCATACATTTGATGAGCAAATCTTTTTATGCTTATTCGGATAATAAAAGTCCTGCAAAATTTTCTATAATATCAATAATTGTAAATATAATTTTGAATACTATACTTATAAAACCACTTGCATATAAAGGTTTGGCACTTTCAACTTCAATAGCTGCCTTGGTAAATTTTGCTTTACTTTTTTACTTTTTTACAAAAAAATATCAAAAAATAGATGTAAATAAAATTTTATATATGATGATAAAATATTTAATTTCATCGGTGATATGTTATATAATATCATTGGGTGTTAATAATATAATTTTAAAATTATTAATTTTTGGAAGTGTTTATCTTTTAATATGGGGATTGCCACTTTATAAAAAAAGAATTAATTTGTTTTATTAGAAAATGGAGGAAACTATGGAACAAACAAGTTTAATTTCGAAATTGATAGATGGGAAATTTTTTGTAGAATACAAAAAAAAGAATGAATTAGAAATAAATCAAGTACTTTTAGCTGATATAGTAGAAGTAGCAAATTACTACAAAAAAAATTTTAATAATTTTGAATATTTTAAATTAGTAAGATTTTTTAGTGATGATTATGAAGATTTTCTTTTGGATGAGAGATTTTTTGAATATACACAAGATTATTTTCCTGAAATTAAAAAAGAGGAATTTGTAAGTGACTTTAATATGCTTTATACTTGGTATTTAGAAAAACATAAAGATAGTATAATAGAAATAGAATCTTTAGATAATATGATGCAAGTTTATCAAGAACTTATAAAACTAGATTGATATTTATATTAAATTATAAAATAATGTTGAAAATAAACTATTAATAATGGTATAATTATTATATTAATTTTTGAATTTTCAGGAGGTAAGTATGGGTCTTTTTTCTTTTGGTAGTAAAAATAGAATAGAAGAATTGGAAAGAGAAATAGAAAAATTAGAAAGAGATTTATTGTCTAAGGAGAAAGAAGTAGAAAATTTAATTAATGAACTTGAAAAGTCTAACAAATTATCTCCTAAGCAATTACAAATTTTTGAAAAAAATCTTAACGATAGCAGAAGAGAAGCTGCTAAATACAAAAATTTTATCCAAGCATACAAAATCAACTGTGATAAGCCTCTTAGTAAGTATAGGGTTGATATTTCTAAACTATTTTCCGGAAGTAAATTTGATGAAATTATCAAAAAATTAAACGAAAAAGATATAAACTTTATAGACCAATTAAACCTACCTGATTTTATATCAACTATAAGTGGTTCAAAAAATGAGGAGGAAGCTATAAAAAAAGTTTCTGAATATTTAAAAGGAAATATTAGCTGGGAAATTTTAACTTATATGAACAGAGGCGAAAAAATTTCTAAAGTATTTTCTAAATATAGGAAATTTCACACTATTTTATCATCTTTAAATTATGAATATATGGATGAAATAGTAGATTTTGATTTTCTTTCTCTAAAGGACTATAATTTTAGTATTAGACAAATAGATGAATATTCAAAATTAAGAGATGAATATTTCGAAGAAAACAGAACTATAATCAGTGAGGCGATTAAATAATTATGAAAAATATATTGGTTGGAGTTACTGGTGGAATATCAGCATATAAATCAGCTAACATAGTTTCTATATTAAAAAAAAGAGGATATAACGTTAAAGTCGTAATGACTAAAAATGCTACTAATATAATAGGACCAATAACTTTAGAAACTTTATCTAAAAATAGAGTCTACATTGATATGTGGGATGATAGAGGGCATTATGAAGTTGAACATATATCTCTTGCTGAATGGGCAGATGTGTGTTTAGTTGCTCCTGCAACATATAATTTTGTTGGGAAATTAGCTAATGGAATAGCTGACGATATGCTTACGACTGTGGTATCTGCAACTAAATCAAAAGTATTTATTGCACTTGCAATGAATGTGAACATGATAGAAAATCCTATACTAAAAAATAATTTAGAAAAGTTAAAAGGATACGGATATAAAATTATAGACGCTGAAGAAGGTTTTCTTGCCTGTGACAGTATGGGTAAAGGTAGACTGAAGAGCGAAGATAAAATCGTCGACGAGATAGAAAGATATTTTTTATATAAAAATATAAAAGGAAATTTAAAAGATAAAAAAGTTTTGATAACTGCCTCTAGAACAAAAGAGGATATAGATCCCGTTAGATATATTACTAATAATTCTAGTGGTAAAATGGGTTACTCTTTAGCAAAAGCTGCTTTAGATGTTGGTGCGAAAGTGAGCTTAATTTCTGGGCCTTCTAACATGCAAATTCCAGACAATCTTTCCGAATTTATAAAAATTAATTCTGCGGAAGAAATGTATGAAGAAGTTGTGAAAAGATTCAAGGATTGCGATATATTTATTTCGTGTGCAGCTGTTGCCGATTATAGACCAAAATTTTATTCTGAAAATAAAATAAAAAAAACTGATGATGATTTAGTTATAGAATTGGAAAGAAATCACGATATATTATTTGAAATGGGGAAAATAAAAGCAAATCAGATTTTAGTTGGTTTTGCTGCTGAAACAGAAAATATTATAGAAAACGCCACAAAAAAATTACACAAAAAAAATTTAGATATAATAGTAGCAAACAACGCTAATGTAATGAACAGTTCTGAAAATGAAGTTGTAATTTTAAAAAAAGATGGAAGTTTTGTTAATTTAGATAAAGAATTAAAAGAAAAAATGGCTTACTCTATAATTCAAGAAATAATAAATATTTTGTAATTAATGCAGCTTAGTCTGCATTTTTTGTTAGGAGAAAAGATGGTAAATTTGGGTTTGAAAATTTTTTGGACATTTTTTAAAATAGGAACATTTACTTTAGGAGGCGGTTACGCAATGCTGCCACTTATAGAAGATGAAATAGTCAGAAATAAAAAGTGGTTGAGTAAAGAGGAATTTTTAGAATCTGTTGTTATAGCTCAGTCTTCTCCTGGAGTCTTAGCTGTTAACACTGCTATAATAACTGGATATAGAGTTGCTAATAAAAGTGGAGTTTTTTTTGGCATATTAGGATCTGTTTTGCCATCTTATTTAATAATATTATTGCTTAGTAAATTTATACTTTTATATAGAGATAGTTATTTATTTACAGGTTTTTTTAATGGAATAAAACCGGCAACTGTTGCTTTGATTTTTATAGCAGTTTATAGGATGGGAAAATCGGCTAATTTAACTAAATATACAATAATAATTCCTATAGCTGTTGCTTTGTTAATATACTTTTTAAAAGTATCACCTATAATAATCTTAATAATTTCTATAATTTTTGGAAATTTATATTTCAGCATTAAGGGGAATCAAAAATGAATGTATACATAGATTTGTTTGTAGTATTTTTTAAATTAGGATTGTTCAGTTTTGGCGGAGGTTACGCAGTTTTATCATTACTACAACATGAAGCAATAGAAGTTTATAAATGGGTTAATATATCAGAGTTTACTGAAATTGTTGCTCTTTCTCAAATAACACCTGGGCCAATATCAATAAATGCGGCAACATATATAGGTTATAAAGTTAGCGGAAATAGTTTAGGAGCTTTAGTTTCAACAGTTTCTGTTATATTACCTTCAACAATAATAATAATGACAATAGTTTTCTTTTTGAAAAAATTTAGCAATTCAACAGCAGTGCAACGAACTTTAGCAGTTTTAAAACCAGTTGTCGTTGGATTAATTTTATCTGCTGG
>JAEWEF010000028.1 GCA_023389595.1 Fusobacteriota bacterium | reverse complement strand
ATATAGAACCATTTTTAAATCATAAAATGGCTTTTAAAAGAAATAGAGCAAAAAAAACAATAAAGAAATTAGAAAAGTTAAGAAAAATTGAAAATGAATAAAACTATTTAAAAATTTTTAATATTTTTATTTTTGATAAAAAATATAAAGTAGAAATATATAACAAAAAAATACTAAAAATGACAATAAAAATACAATGTTTCCTAAAAATTGAAATGAAAATAAAATAATAGAAGAAATAAAAGGAGCATGGAATAGTTCTGATTTAAAAATCACAAAAACAAATAAAGGTAATGTATGGAGTGGAACATCACCTAGTGGAATCAAGATAGAAGGTTATGTAAACGAAGATAAAGCAACAGCTTATCCTATATATGGAGGTGAACAATAATGAAAGTGAAAATTTCATATCCTTTTGCTGAAAAAAGAAATGGCGAAAAATGCCTTTGGGATTGGCCTTCTTGTGATATTGTAGATGAATATAAGTATAGCAAGTGGTACAATTTATATTTATGTTTTGCTGCTGAAGGAATAGAATATATAGAGTATGAATATGGTATTAATGATATACTTGAAGCAATAAAAAAGATTGAAGCAAAAGAGTTAGAGTTTTATGAAACACAAACAGAATGTCTTACTATTGATATTTATAGCGATAGAGTAGAATTTGAACATCTTTATAGAGATTATGAAAAATGGAGTTGTACTCTTGATGAATTTAGAAGAATTTTATTGGGGAAAAAGGCTTTTCTAATGCTTCCACATGAAGAAGAAAGTTATCTTGAAATAAAGATAAATGATTTATAGTAAAATATAATAAAAAGAGAATTTTTAAAAATTCTCTTTTTTTTATTAAATACTACATTTATCTATCATTTCAATTTTAGATGGATCAAATTTCTCGACTGAAATAATCTTTATTTCATCGTCTATTTTATTTTTAGCAAAAGCTTTATCATATATAAATAATAAAATAAAAGATATGAATAAACCTATAAAACTTCCTAATACACTAATGTTTTCAGAAAAGTTTAATATGTTATTAGAAACTAGGTATCCTACTATCATCATAAATGGAGGCATAATGTAAGCTATAGTTGCAGCTTTTATAACATTTTTTTCTGAAATTTCAAGAGTTACTAAATCTCCAATTTCAGCTTTTTTATTGTATGTAAATTCAAAATCTTTACCATATTTATTTTGCTCACTACATGCACTGCAGTGAGAACAACCTTCACTTTTAAAAAGTTTTATAGTTATTCTGTTTCCGTCTATATTTTTAATAATTCCTTGATTAATCATTTAAGACACCTCTAACCTTTCTTAAAATTATTATATCATAAATAAATGTTTATACAATTTTTTTATTGTGTCTGTATAGCGAGATGGCGGTAATTATAATTATTGATCCTCCTATAACCGAATATACATCCGGAATTTCATTTAAGAAAATAAACCCTAAAATTATACCAAATAATATACCGGTATAATTATATATTGATACTTCTGAAGCTTTTGCGTATTTATAAGCATATGTTAAACCGAATTGTCCTATCGAAGCTGTTAATCCTATACCTAATAGAAATAAAAATTGTATTTTATTTGGTAATGTAAAGTTACTATACATTAAAGGTATTGAAAAAACACATGAGAATAAAGAAAAAATAAAAACGATTATGTCTGGATGAACTTTGTTGTTTAAATATCTTATAATAGTGTAAGACAATCCTCCAAAAGCTGCAGATAAAACTCCAGCCAAACTAGGAATAAATGTAACTGAAAAAGAAGGTTTTATAACTAGAATTGTTCCCAGTATCATAAAAATTATGCATAATATTTGAATTTTATCTAATTTTTCTTTTAAAATTATGTAAGCAAAAATTGCAACAAATATAGGTGATAGTCTGTTTAATATATTTGAATCAGCAATTGTCAAATATGTTATGGCATAAAAATTTAAATATATTCCAATAAAGCCAAAAAAAGATCTTAAAAAAACTAAAGAAAAATTTTTCTTCCCTATAGCTAAACTCAATTTTTTATTTGTTATTAAATAAACTGATATTAAAAAACTGACGGAATTTCTAAAAAAAATTTTTTCGTAAATATCTATTTCTGGTATATATTTTATTACTACACTCATTAGTGAAAATCCTAAAACAGAGAGTATCATAAAAAAAACAGATTTTTGTTTGTTAGTCATAAAATCTCCTATTATAAAAATCTATATTCGTTGACGTGGATAGCTTCGTTTTCTATAGCGTAGTCTATTTCTTTAATCATCCTATCTATATCTTGTGGCAAATCACCTTTTAAATTTAGATAATTTGAAGCGTGATTAGCTCTAAAAATAATTGGTTTTTTGATTTCATCAGAATGTTGTTTTATAGTTTCCAACATTAACTTCATTTCTTTTAAAACGTCAACGCCATCTAAATAGTCGTATTGCTTATTTTTCATCATTTCGTAAAGTTCAGTACCTTCATATAATCTTAAATTCAATATGCTAGCGTATTTAGGCGATATATCCACTATAGTTTTTGCAGAATTTATAGCGTGCATGGTATTATCTCTTCCTTTTCCTAATAGACCGGCTATAAGAGTTATAGATAAATCTATACCGGTTGACATTATCTTTTTACATAATTCGACTACTTTTTTATTTGTTACTCCTTTTTTAATAAATTTCAAAGCATCGTCATCTCCGCTTTCTACACCTAAGTAAACTAAAGTTAGTCCTTTGGAATAAAGAAGTTTTAAATCTTCTATCGATTTATTATTTATAGCTATTGCTGTTCCGTATATAGAAACTCTTTTACACTCTGGAAAAACTAATTTTATATAGTCAAGAATTTCAGCAAGAGTATTTGTCGGAACGACTAAAGCGTCTCCGTCAGCTAAAAATATTTTTTCTATCATTCTATTTTTATAAATTTGTCTAAATGTATCTATCTCTTTTTTTATTTCATCGATAGGTTTTATTATAAATTTTTTATCTTTATACATGCTACAAAATGTACATCTATTGTGTGAACAACCTAAAGTAATTTGAATTATTAAACTATAAGCCTCACTAGGAGGTCTGTAAAGAGGGAAATCATATAAATTCATAAACATCTCCTAAATTATTATTTATTATAACGAAAAAATTTCTGATAATTTTTTAGCAACTCCATCATTGTCACAGGTATCTATTATTTCTTTGTTTGGCAATTTTTCTTTTAGTTGTTTAATAGCATTACCCATTAAGAAAGAATTGTTAACAGAATTTAGCATTTCATAATCGTTTAACGCGTCTCCAAATGCAATAAAATTATCAAGAGGTATTCCTATATTTTCAGATATCTTTTTTATGGCATTACCTTTATTCACACCTTTTTTCATAACTTCTAAGCAATTTTCATTAGATAAAGTTAAACTAATAATATCAGCAAAATCTCCGTGAATATATTTAAAAAGATTAGATATGTTATCTTCTTCACCAAGGAAGAAAATTTTATTTATATCATCTATTTTAAAATTGTTCATGTCGGCAAGTTCATATGTAAAATTACTTTCGACGTGAAATGAATCAAGACCTGGCAAATCAAAATCTGCAAACCATTTATCAGGCGTATAAATATTTCTGTGAAAAATAGATTTATCGCTACCATAATTTAAAATTTGTTGTGATATATTTAAATCTATTGTTTCTGACAAAATATTTTCATCTTTTTCATTGTGAATTACTGCACCGTTTGATGTAACAAGAAAAGATTTTAGTCCCATACTATCTCTAAAATATTTAGCGTCCAAATATGGTCTCCCTGTAGCTATTATAATTTTCATTCCTTTCTCAACAAGTTTTCCTATTATCAATTTTGTATAATCTGATATTTTGTGTTGAGAATTTAAAAGTGTTCCATCCATATCACAGACTATTACTTTGTAATCCATATAATTGTACCTTCCTTTTTATATTGATATGTAAAGAGTTTCTATAATTTTTTCAGCATCTAAATTTTCATCAATAACTTTTAATTTTTTTGATAAAATCTCTTTATAATTTCTTAATTGCTCCTCAGAATAATTTCCAGTTTTATAATCAACTATCAATATTTTAGTTATTTTACTATTTTCATCACATTTTATCAATAGTTTATCTAATCTTACTTTTACATTATTATCCCTATCATATAATTGATATTCATTATATGAGTGGGTCCATTCTTCTTCAAAAATTTTTGTATCTCTAATTTTATTCAAAACTATTTCGATATTTTTGTCGGATAATATTTCGTTTTTTAATACTTCGTCGCTAAAATTTGAAGAGAATTTTTTTAGGCAAAGTTTTTTTGCAATATCGATGTCTTTTTGAGAAGGTGAATTTAAATTTTCTAAAAAATAGTGTATAACTAAACCTTTTATTCTTTTATTTTCAGTAGATATTTGAAGTTTAGAATTAAAATTGTGCAAAAGTGTTGCAGAGTCTAGAGGTAGTCTATCTGTTTCAGTTTCATCGTTTTTATTACAAAAATTATCAATTAAAATACTATCGTAATTTTCTGTTTCTGAATTTGTAATATATTTTTTTTGTTTGAAGGTTCCAACTTCAAATTCTTCGAAATAATCTTCATTGGAAACTATAAAAAGGTTGTTTTTAGCTCTCGTTGTAGCAACATATAAATTATTTATCTTTTCTTCTTCTATTTTTCTATCATATTCTTTTACAGAATCATTTTGATAGATTCTATCAAGTACAATTTTATATCTACTATTACAAAAAATACTATCAATTACATTTTCAAATTTTTCGTCCATTTTAAAGAAAAAGATATTTCTATTATCATTATTTGAACGGCTATTATTTGCTAGATATATAACTGTATCGTATTGCAATCCTTTAGATTTGTGAATTGTTATAAGAGAAATTTTGTTTTCTACATTTTCTATAAATGACTTATGTTCAAAATCTTCACTGTATATATATTCTAAAAATTCATATAAATATTTTTGATTTTTAAAAATAGTTTCTAGTTGCATAAAATTTATTATATTTTCTTTAGAATTATAAATTCTAACAAAAGGGAATGTATTCATTAAATCATAATATATATTTATATTTTTATTTGTGTCATGTATGTATTTAAATTTTATCTCTTTTATTTTAATTAAAGTATCAATAACTAAATTTTTATTTATAAAAGATATTTTTTCAATCTCTTCAGATTTACCATCTAAGAAATTTTCTATAATATTTTTGTGTATAGATAGAGTTTTTATGTCATTAAAATTTATTCCCGATATTTTACTTGATAGAAATTCTAAAAAATCTATGTATATACCTTTGTTTAAATATTTTAATATAGAAAGCATCTCTCTTATCCCCTTAGCTTCTCTTATATCTATATCAGTATTTAAGACGTATGGTATAGATTTTTCTGATAATAAATCTGCTATAATTTTTAAATCTTTATTTTTTCTTGCGATTATAGCTAAATTATTGTAGTTTTCTTTAGAAAAATTTTCTATTATTTTTATAATCGTATCTAAATATTCTTTATCGTAATTTATAACTTTTACAAAACCATCTTCATTTGAATTTGAAGAACTAGGATAAAAATTCCAACGTCTATCCGATGAAATTCTAGCGAAAAAATCATTTGTATATGAAACTATATTTTTATCACTCCTGTAAGAAATTGACATATTTTCAACTTTGCAATTTAAAATGTTATTCAAATTTTCAAATAATTTTTTTTCTCCACCTCTCCAACCGTAAATACTTTGTTTTTCATCACCAACACAAATAACATTTTTTGTAGTTTTTATTATTTCGTAAAGTATTTTCCATTGGAGGATACTTGTATCTTGGAATTCGTCTATAAAAATAGTATTGATTTTTAGATTCATTTCCATATAAAAATTTTCTGTAACACCATTTTCATCTACTAAATTATAATTTTTATCAAAAAGATATTTATAGACATAAAAAGAAACATCAGAGAAAGTAAACTCTCTATCTCTAATTTTCTTTTGGTCGTAGATATCATAAATAACTTTCATAATATTTAGTATATTTTTTTCGTTTTCTAAGATTATGTTGTTATATATTTCTTTACATAAAATGTCTTTTACAATTTCATTTTGTTCAACTATGCTGTCGTCAACTTTTTTCAAAAATCTTCCATCCCATAAATTAGAGTTCAAAATTTCTTTGAAATTTATCATAAGACTTTCTTTTCTATTTTGTATATCAACATCAAAAAAATAATTTCTATATTTTTTGGAAATTATTTCTTCAAACTGTTTTTTATTTTTAGAAGTTTTATTTTTTTCGTTTATGAAGTTTTTTACAAGTTCACATAAAATATTTATTTCTTTAAATAAATCATTTTCATCTAAATAAAATTTTTCTTTTTCTTTTTTATTCGAATTTATTAATTCAAATAACCATCTGTTTTCTATTAAGTCATAAATAAAATTTATGTATTTTTCAACATTTCTTTCTGTATTATCAATTAAAAAAGGTCTAATAATTTCAAAAAGAGATTTTTTTTCAAAAATTTCAGCCATAACTTCTTTTAAAATAAGGTTGTTTTTATTCGAAGAAATTATAGAATACTTGTCTATGTTTACAATTTTTGATACTATTTTTTCAAAAATTTCAGCAGTAAAAGAATCTATTGTATACACCATAACTTTATCTTTATTTTTGATCATTTTTTCATAAATAGTTTTTAATTTATTTATGGATGTAGCGTCTATTTTAACTTCATTATTTATTTTAAGTATGTTATTTTTTACTGATGTAGATAAATTTATATCGTCAGAAATTAATTCTTCTATTCTTTCGAAAATTTTTTCTTTAATCTCCGATGTTGCTTTTCTAGTAAAAGTCATAACTAGTATTTCTTCAAAATTAACACCATTTAAAAGAGAGATGATATATTCAAGAGATAATCTGTATGTTTTTCCTGTTCCGGCACTAGCTTTTATTACTACTCTAGACAATTTTTTTCACCTCTTTTGGACAAATTTTTTTAAAAGAACAGAGTGCACACACGCTATTTTTATCAGCTAATCTGTAAAAATTATTTCTAATCATTTCGGATAATATGCTTTCTATTTCTTTTGAAAAATTTAAGTCGTTATTTTTCATATTTTTATTTTCATAGTCCCATAGATTACAAAAACTTTTAATAGTAGTTTGGTCATCTCCAAATAATAAAAAATTATAAAAATTAAGCTGATCCTCATCCATTTTACCAGATTTAAAATCAACTATTTTTTTAAGATTTTTACATTCTATAAGGAGGTCTATCCTTCCTGTTAAAATAATATTAATAGCATCTTCTATGAATAAATTTTTTTTATTGCTAGATTTTTCAGAGTAAAATCTCAATAATTTTTGTTCGGATAATTCAACATAAGTTTCTTTAAAAAATCTGTTTATATTTTTTGAAATTTTAGGAATTACAATCTGTTCTATATATTTTTTCATAAAAGCATCTATTTTAAAATAATTATTTTTAAACTCTCTTAATAGCTCGTCTCTTATTATTGTTATATCTAAATTTAATGTATTTATATCCTCTATAAAATTTTTATAAAATTTTTTTATTAATTTTTCCATAGAAGAATGTAGAATTGAACCTAAAACTTTTGACATAAAACCTATATTTTTATCGTCAAAATTTTCTTCTAGATTAGCTATTTTATTATAAATAAATTTTAGCTCACAATTTTTAATGTTTACGTAATCGTACGCTCCAATTTTTAAATCTTGACCTTTAAAGTCCGACGTTTCTTTAATTATATTTTCATTTTCAAATTTATTGGAGTAATCAATTTCATAATCATTGTAAAGAGTATTAGAATAATATTTATTTTTGTATACATATGACAAATAATTATAATCTATATTCTTCGCATCTTCTTTATTATTAAAAATAAAAATTAAATCTGGAACATCAACATTTTCATCTGAGTTTTTATACGTATAAAAATTTATATTTTCATAGGCTGAAATATTTTGTAAAAATCTATATTTTTCAATTTTTTTTAAATCGTCATAGTTACAAATACCTAGATCACGTTTTTGTTTTTCATTTAGAAAAGAAAAAGTATTATCAAATTTGTATAAACTTCTGGAATCTAATCCCAGAACATTTATAGGAGATATGTTATTTGATGTTAATTTTAATAGATTAAAAGGTTTTATTTTTATACCAGAAGATGATTTTTTAATTTTTCTTAAATTTAAATTTGAAAGGTACTTTAAAATTAATAGTATTAGATTTTGCCCAATATTATTTTTAAAATAGTAATTATATCCCTTAAAAAAACTTGAATCTTCGTTAGCCTTTATTATTCCAAGTATTTCATAAAATAAGTCAAATATATTTTCATAATCTTCATATAATAATATGATATCCTCATCATTTTTAAAAATATTATCTTTTAAAAATAAAATTAAATTATCGATATTGGTTATGTCATTTATTTTTTTTGAAATAGAAAAAATTTGTTTCATTTTAATCTCAAAATTTAAATACCTGTTTAATTCTTCAGCATTTATTTTTTCTATTATTTCTTCGTTTAAGTATTTATATCCATCATTTATAAGTTTATTTAAAAATTTATAATCTTCTGAATCTAGCCCGAAAAATTTCATGACGCTGGGGCAAAAAACATATTTAGCAATTGTTCTAATATCAACGCTTTCATATTTATTAAAATCTGTATTTATATTGAGAAGACTATCGATAATTTTAAAAATCATACTATTATTAAATTTTGTGTATTCACCTTCTTCAAAAATAGAAAATGGAAGATTTGTAAACTGTGAGTTATCGTCTGACAACGAAACGAATTGATCATTATTTTTATTTTTTAAAATGTGAGATATAACTGATAACTCAGATGAGTAAACTAATACATCTGTATTTTTTTGAGTGTTGGTAGGAGTGAAATTGATTATTCTAAAGTTTTTTTCATCAAAATCAGTGGCATTCATTTGGAGTATAAAATTTACATCTATGTTTTTAACTAGTTTTTCAATAATTTCTTTAAAATAAAAATCGTACTTAACTATGTCGAAGAAAATTATTTTTTTATATTTTTCAAAAAAAGAAAAATCTAAAAATTCTTCTTTCTCTAACCACTCTATAGGAATGAACTTATCTCCTAATAATTTATCAATTTCTACTTTTATATCTTCAAAAATTTCAATTTGATTTTTTTGTATAGAAGAACAATTATTTTTATCTATATTAAATTTTTTGTTAAAAAAAATCTTATAATAGTTATAAAAATTGTTTGCTATATCTATGCAATCGAAATAATTTTTAATATTTAGTTTTAATTTTTGTTCTTCTGTAAGAGCATTAAAAAATAGTATAATTCTTTTTGTTTCTCT
>JAEWEF010000087.1 GCA_023389595.1 Fusobacteriota bacterium | reverse complement strand
CTTTGTGTGGAATTAATTCTAAAGAAGTTTCAGCTTCAGCTCTAACTTTGTGTTTAGGAGCAACTTCAACTTCAGCTTTAGTAACTAAAGATCCAACTCTTTCTACGAATGTAAATCCTGGTAAATTATTTTTAGTATCTTTTAATCCACCAGCAATTCCAAATTTGTAGAAAGGAACTTTGTAAGAAACTTCAAATGTTCCATTTGCTCCAGGTTTAGCAACTTCTACAACTCTGTCTCTGTAAACTATTTTTTCTACAGGAACTTCTTTTATAACTTCTTTAACTTGTACTTCTGATACCGCTTTTGGTTGAGGCACAACTTCTTTAGCAGATGCTACTGCAGATACTGCAAGTAGAGATCCAACTAATAAAACTAATTTTTTCATTTTTTCTCCTCCTAATTAATAAATAAATTTGTAATTTCATTGATTATACTATATTTTTATTTATTTTTCAAATTTTTATTAATTTTATAAAAAATTTAAAACTTAATAAATGTATTAAATATAAGCGTAATTCAAGATAAAGTGCAACTAATATCTATAAATACGGTACTTTTAATCTGAGGCTCTGAGATCAATTCTAAGACATTTTTTTAATAAAAGGGTAGCTAGACTACCCCTTTTTAAAATTGACCCTTTTTCTTAAAACACATATAAATAGGCACTTCCATTCGGCTGAACAGATTGTATATTTTTAGTAAAACAACGATTTTACGGCTTTTTATCTTCTTGATGAGTGGGGCAATAATTTTTATCTTTTCGGGGGAACTATCCCCCATACCCTCTTAACACCCTTTTTATTAAAAAAATAAAATTCATTCACAATATTTTTTTAATTTTTTACCCTCATAAATTTCAAAAATAAAAGGATTGAAATTTTCAATCCCCTTATTTTACAACTATATTTACAATTTTATCTGGAACAACTATAACTTTTACAACATTTAAGCCGTCTATATGTTTTTTTACATTTTCAACTTCAAATGCAAGTTTTTCAATTTCTTCCTTAGCGGTTCCTCTTGCAACTTCTATGTTGCCTCTCATTTTACCATTTACTTGTATCGCCATAACTATGCTGTCAGTTTCAAGAAAATTTTTGTCATATTCAGGCCATTTCTCATTGAACAAATATCCCTCTTCTCCAATCTCAGTCCAAAGTTCATCACAGATGTGTGGCGTAAAAGGAGAAAGCATAAGCAATATAGTTCTAACTACATAATCGAATATTTTTTTTGAATTTTCATTTTCTATTTTAGAAATGTAATTTTGTAGTTCGTTAATTAATTCCATATTGGCAGCTATAGCCGTGTTAAAATGAAAATTATCTTCGATAGAATCCGTAACTTTTTTAATCGTTTGATTTAATTTTATAATTATAGATTTATCTTCTTTTGTTAAATTAGAATAATCTATTTCCCCTCTTGTCATTAAATTTTTATTGTCTATAACCAATCTCCAAATTTTTGATAAAAATCTGTAAGCACCAACAAGTCCGTTTTCGTTCCACTCCAATTCTTTTTCAGGCGGAGCGGCAAACATTGTGAAAAGTCTTGTCGTATCAGCTCCGTATTTAATTATCATTTCTTCCGGATCGACACCATTATTTTTTGACTTAGACATTTTTTCAACTTTTATAGCTAATTCTTCATTAGTTTCTTTGCTGTAAGCCTTGTCGCCTTTCGTTACAACTTCTGACGCGTGTAAATATCTATTTTCTTTTTCAGAATAATATGATGGTCCAAGTACCATACCTTGAGTTAAAAGTCTTTTGAACGGCTCGTTGCAAGTTACCATTCCCAAATCTCTTAAAACTTTATTGAAAAATCTTGCATAAAGCAAATGCATAACTGCGTGTTCTACTCCACCTATATATTGGCTAACAGGCATCCACTTATCAACTATCTCTTTAGCAAAAGGTAAATTATTATTTTTTGGATCGCAATATCTTAAAAAATACCAAGATGAATCAACAAATGTATCCATCGTGTCAGTATCTCTTCTCGCCTTTCCTCCACAGCAAGGACAAACTGCATTTTTAAAACTTTCAGAGGTTTCAAGTGGATTACCATTTCCGGAAAAGACGATATCCTCAGGTAATTTTACAGGTAAATTTTCATCCTTTTCCAAAACAGTTCCACATTTTTCACAATAAAGAACTGGTATAGGTGTACCCCAATATCTTTGTCTTGAAATCCCCCAATCTTTTAATCTATATTTTACAGTTCTTTTTCCCAAATTATTTTTTTCAAAAAATTCACTGATTTTTATTTTTGCAGTTTCGGAATCAAGTCCGTTAAATTCTCCAGAATTTATTAAAATTCCTTTTTCCGTCGTACAACCAATATTTTCTTCTCCAGTTTCTATAACTTTTTTAATATTTAAATTATATTTTGTTGCAAATGCATAATCTCTTTCGTCGTGAGCTGGTACTGCCATAACTGCTCCCGTACCATAATTCATTAAAACATAATCGGCTATCCATAATGGAACTATTTCTCCAGTAACTAAATTTTTTACACTCCACGAAGTTGCAACTCCATTTTTTTCTCTTCCCTCTGCCGTTCTTTCTATTACATCTTCATTTTTCATCTTTGTTACTGCATCTTTAATTTCTGGATTCGTTTTTAAAATTTCATCTACAAGTGGATGTTCTGGAGCTATTACAACATACGTTACGCCACAAATTGTATCAGGTCTTGTTGTGAAAACTTTTAACATTTCTTTGTTTTCAACTATTTCAAAAGACAGCTCCGTACCATAAGATTTTCCTATCCAGTTTTTTTGCATAGTCAAAACTCTTTCAGGCCAACCATCTCTAATTTCATCGTGACCAGTTAGCAATTCATCAGAATAATCTGTTATTCTAAAAAACCATTGTTCCAACTCTTTTTGTATAACATTCGTTTTAGAATGTCGCCAACATTTTCCGTCTTCAACCTGCTCGTTAGCTAAAACTGTTTGACAATCCGGGCACCAATTTACAAGAGATTTTTTCTTGTAAACTAATCCCTTTTCATACATTTTTTTAAATATCCATTGATTCCATTTATAGTAATCATCTTTATAACTCGCTATTTCTCTATCCCAATCATAAGAAAATCCAATTAATTTTAATTGTCTTTTCATATTTTCAATATTAGACTTAGTCCATTTTGCAGGATGAGCTCCATTTTGTATAGCTGCGTTTTCAGCTGGCAGACCAAAAGAATCCCAACCCATCGGTTGCAAAACGTTGTATCCTTTCATTCTTTTGTATCTTGACACAACATCTCCTATTGTGTAATTTCTTGCATGCCCGACATGTAATTTACCTGACGGATATGGAAGCATAGATAAAACATAATAATTTTCTTTTCCATCGACCTCATCAAAAGTTTTAAAAATATTATCTTCTTCCCATTTTTTTTGCCATTTTTGTTCTATATCCTTAAAAATATAATCCTTCATTCTAAACTCCTCAAAAAATTTATTTATTAACTATTCTCGACATAATTATTCCGGCTGCAACGGATACATTTAATGAATTTATCTTTCCGTACATAGGAATTTTAATTAACATATCGCAGTGTTCTCTGACTTTTTTTCTCATGCCACTGCCCTCGTTTCCTAAAACGAGTGCAACTCTTTCTGGAAAATTTTGCTCGTGGTAATTTTCGGCACCCTCGCCTGCAGCTCCGTAAACCCAGTAATCCAATTTTTTTAATTTTTTTATCGTTTCGCTTAGGTTTACAACTTTTGCAATTTTTACGTATTCTATCGCACCGGCGGAAGTTTTAATTACCGTTTCGTTTACTCTAACTGAATTTCGCTCCGGCAAAATTATTAAATCTGCTCCAAAAACTTCGGCACTTCTGATTATTGCACCCAAATTTCTCGGATCCTGTATCTCGTCCAAAATTAAAACGAGTGATTTAGTTTTTTTCGATAAAAATTCAAAAATTTCAGATGACTCCAAATAGTAATCGTAATCACTTATATAAAGAGTAACTCCTTGCGAATTTTCAAATTTTTTGTTCGTGTAAAAAATTTTTACATTTCTCTTCGAAGCAAGTTCCTTTATTTTTTTTACCGTTTCATCTTTATTCCCCTTATACAGTTCCAATTTCTCTATATTATTTTCCTTGTTGCTAAGAGCCTCTATTACCGGATTAATTCCTATTATTTTTTTCATAAAACTCCTAAATATCCACTTTTATTCTTTCTATATTTGCTCCAAGTTTTTTAAATTTTTCTTCAAAATTTTCGTACCCTCTATCAACATGATAAATTCTATTTACTACACTTTCTCCCTCTGCTTTCAATGCTGCAAGTATAAGAGATGCTCCAGCTCTTAAATCACTTGCCATAACTTGAGCTGACGAAAAATTTTCTACTCCATGCACTGTTGCAGAAGTTAAATCAACTTCTATATCTGCTCCCATTCTGTTTAGCTCTGGCACGTGCATAAATCT
>JAEWEF010000062.1 GCA_023389595.1 Fusobacteriota bacterium | reverse complement strand
TTATAGAGGGTAAAGTTTCGCAAGTTAAGGATCAGTATATAGAAATAAAAGCTGGAACATTAGTAGCAAAAACAGGAGAAACATTAACAGATAGAAAAATAGATATATTAAATAAACTTGAAATATATACATATAAAAATAGTATTATTGCTATTATTTTTAATCTTGCTTATATGTTGTTAATATCAGCATTGCTTTATACTGTAGGAATAAGTTTTTATATGAAAGATTTTGCAAATAAAAAAACATATAATGCTATATTATTAATAACAGTTTCAGTATTTTTAGTATTTAGATTTACTCCTACATCGATGATATATGTAATACCTTTAGATACAGTTTTATTCTTATTATTATTTATAACTAGAACAAGATTTAGTAGTTATGTATTTTTATGTATAATAGGTTATCTATTGCCATTGGTTGAATTTGATATGATATACTTTTTTACATATGCAACATCTTTAGTTATGGCAGGATATTTACTTAAAAAAGTAACTACAAGGTCTGGAATTATAGCTGTAGGTATAGAATTGTCTGTACAAAGGATGCTATTTTATTTCCTATTTAATTTCTTCAGCAATAATGAAGGATTTGGAGTGGCATTTATACTTTCACAAATATTGATATCTGGACTTATATCAGGTATGTTGACTATTGCAATTTTACCTTATTTTGAAAAAACATTTAATATACTAACTATATTTAGATTAATAGAATTAGGTGATCTATCTCATCCACTATTAAGAAAATTATCTATAGAAGCACCAGGAACTTTTCAACATTCTATGATGGTAGCTATTTTATCAGAAAATGCGGTAGTAGAGTTGGGAGGAAATTCAGTTTTTGCAAGAGTTGCGTGTTATTATCATGATATAGGAAAATGTAAAAGGCCTAAATTTTTTATAGAAAATCAAGGACCACTAGATGAAAACCCACATAATAATGTTAGCCCATTTATGAGTAAGATGATAATTACTTCACATACAAAAGACGGTTCTGAAATGGCAAAGGAATATCAAATTCCTAAAGAAATAAGAGATATTATGTTTGAACATCAAGGGACAACTTTACTTGCTTATTTTTATAATAAGGCAAAAGAAATAGATGATACAATTTTAGAAGATGAATTTAGATATTCTGGACCTAAACCTCAGTCTAAAGAATCTGCAGTAATTATGCTTGCCGATTCTATAGAGGCAGCTGTTAGATCTATGGATATAAAAAATCCAATACTAATAGAACAAATGATAAGAAAGATTATTAACGCTAAGATAAAAGATAATCAACTATCTGATGCTAATATAACTTTCAAAGAAATAGAAACAATAATAGCTTCATTCGTAAAAACTTTTGGTGCTATATATCACGAAAGGATAAAATATCCTGGACAATAGGGTGATAATATGGAAATAATAATTGAAAAAAATTACGAAGAAATTAATCCTAAATTTGACGATTTTTTAGAAAATCTTGAAGAAGAAAATTATCTAGAAAATTATATAAAAGAAATTCTAATAAACGAAGGGATAATTTCTGAAAAACCTATATATATTTCACTTTTGTTTACCAATAATGAAAATATAAAAAAGATAAACAATGAACATAGAGGCTTGGATTCTGTAACGGATGTTATCTCATTTGCTTATCACGAAACTGAAGATTTTGATATCGGACCATATGATGTTTTAGGAGATATAGTAATTTCTATGGATAGAATAGAAGAGCAAAGATTAGAATACGGTCATTCATTTGAAAGAGAATTCTTCTATATTATAACTCATGGAATCTTACATCTAATAGGATATGATCATATGACGGAAGAAGATAAAAAAATTATGAGAGAAAAAGAGGAATTGATTTTAACAAAATTCAATTATAGGAGAGATAATTTGTAATGAGTAAAAAATGGGAAAATAAAAACGTTATTGAAAGTTTTGAAAAGGCAGTTAATGGTATATATGAAACGATAATTTCTGAAAGACAAATGAAAATATATGCTATTCTTTCTGTTGTTATTATGTTTTTGTGTTTATTTTATAGAGTAGAGAGAATGGAATTTATCTCTATGCTAATATCTGTAGTTTTGATATGGATAACAGAATTATTGAATACAGCTATAGAATCTTGTATAGATAGATATTCTTTGGAATATCATGAACTTTCAAAAAAAGCTAAAGATATAGCTGCAGGAGCTGTATTGGTTGCAGTTTTTAATTTAATAATAGTTTCTTATTTTGTATTTTGGAAAAGAATAAATTTAAGTTTAAAATTTACTTTTGAAACTTTTAGAATGTCTTATCAACATCTGGTTGTTTTTATACTGGTTTTTCTAATAGTGTTGATAGTTTTTTTAAAAAAGTTTTTTGGAAGCAAAAAAGTTTCTAGTGGTGGATTCCCTAGTGGACACGGAGCTGTTTCATCTAGTATATTTGTGATTATAAATTATCTAGCAAGAGATGCAAAAGTTTTCTTCTTAAGTTTAGTTTTAGTTATATTAGTGTTACAATCTAGAATAGAAGGTAAAATACACAATTTAAAAGAAATATTAGCTGGATCTGTTTTAGGTCTTGGAGTAACATATTTGATTTTGATATTAATTTTTTAAAGGAGTATATAAATGACACCGAAAAAATTAATGATATCTTCTTTTTTGTCATATTTGAATTTTAATAGTAGCGACACTGGTAGAAGCGTTTATGAAGTTATGATAGATGACGGAAGAAAAAACGATATGAAAAGAGATTTTATAGATATGTTTAAAACAGATAAAAAATATGCTATAAAATTTTTCGAAAAAGAGTACAAAGATTTAACGGTTATATATACTGATAATAGAACTCATGTTCAAAAAAATAAAAAAATAAAAAAAACAGGTTATTGTGCTTTGTTATTAAAAGATAATGTTTCAGATAAATATCTTCTATCATTTAGAGGTAGCGAAATAGCACCTATAGAAGATGCGTATAACGATTTCATAAAAACAGATTTAGTCTACGGTATAGGAAAAATACCTTATCAATTTCAAGATGGACTTTCAACTTATAAAAAAGTACTAAACGAATTTAAAATAGACAGAGAAAAATTAATATTAGTAGGTCATTCTCTTGGTGGAGGAATAGCTCAGTATGTTTCTGTAATAACTAGTGTAAAAGATGGGTATGTACCTGAAACTTATACTTTTAACGCAGTAGGTATTAATAGAGATGATATTTTTAGCATAGATGATTTTTTGAAGTTTGAAGATATTTTTAGTGAATATGAAGAAATTAAAAAAAATAATTATCTGGAATTTTTTGAAAAATATAAATTGTTTTTATCTAGAGAAATTGCTAATCTACCAAATAAAAAAAATAATTATATTGAATCTGATATAGATGTAGAAACATGGTTTAATAACAATTATTTTTTAAGATCAAATTTGAAAACTTTGATAAAATCTTTCGATAAAACTACATCAAGAAATCCACTTATAGATGATGAAAAAATTAAATTTGTTTTACAAAAAGATAATGTTAATAGAGATATAGATTTTTATATAAATGCTACAAAAAAAATAAAATCTAAAAATTACTGCTCTAAACGCATTATCAATTATGGTAATGATACGGATCTTACTAACTCCTTATTCAATCATTTCGGAACCTGTTTAATGGTTGAAAAGGGATTGAGAGAAAAAAAATATAAAGTAAAAAATATAGTAGATAACATACAATTAATATATAAGTCGTTTTCAAAAAGTCATTCTGAAATAGCTTTTATACCGTTTTTTGACAGTAGTGGTAATTTTACAGAAGAAATAAATATTAATTATATTTCGTCAGTAATAAGAAAGATTATTTACGAGAAACAAATTAAAGAGAATAATTTTATAGCAGATTTATTGGAAAACAAAAAACTTGAAAGAGGTACGATAGATAGATACAAAACATTAATTATTTCAGTTTTGAAAAAAAATAAATCTAATATAGTTTATTGTCAAAATATTATAAGTCAACTTTCTAAATGTGATCATCCAACATTTGAAAAAATTTGGAAAAATTTATATTCCAGATTAGCATCTCCGTACAGATTTGTTGATATATATGACGTTATCGTTTGGAAAAAAGAAGTGAAATTATAAAAAAGCACCTATCTAATTAAAGATTAGGTGCTTTTTTTATCTTCCATAAAATTTAGTTTTTTCTTTTATTATATCTGCTAGCCAATCATTGAATTCGAATTTTTTTAATCTGAATTTCCAAGCTCCGTTTACATTTCCCGGTTCGTTTAATCTTGCAAATGCTCCATAATCCATCCAATCCTGTATAGGAATTATACTTATAAAAGACACGGAAGATAAAGCGGCATCAATAAATCCTTGAGAATATATATTATAAGAATCAAGTTTTAGATATTTTTTTGCATAATCGATTTTATAATTTGGTTCAGTTTCTAACCATTGTTTTACCGTTTTGTTATCGTGAGTTCCAGTATAGCAAACGCAGTTATTTTTATAATTGTGTGGAAGATGTTCGTTGGTAGCATCATTATCGAACGCAAATTGTAAAATTTTCATGTTAGGATATCCAGTATACTCAACTAATTTTTTTGTGCTTTCAGTAATGATACCTAAATCTTCTACAACAATTTTTAAATTTCCAAATTTATCTTTTAGTTTATCAAAAAAAATTTTTCCTGGTCCGTCAAACCATTTTCCATTTTTTGCATCCATTGTTTTTTTATCTATGGCATAGTATTTATCAAATGCTCTAAAATGATCGATTCGAACTATATCGAAAAAGATAAAAGAATGTTTGATTCTTTCGAACCACCATTTATAATCGTCTTTTTTCATTTCATCCCAATTATACAGAGGATTTCCCCAAACTTGTCCATCTTCTGAAAAATTATCCGGTGGCACACCGGCTATCATTTTTGGATTTTTATTTTCATCTACCAAGAAAAGATTTCTTTTAAAATAGAAATCTGAACTATTTTCTGAAATGTATATAGGTATATCACCAAAAATTTCTACGCCTTTTGAGTTAGCATATTTTTTTAAATTTTTCCACTGTTTATGAAATATATATTCTAAAAAAATATAAAATTTTTCCGTATATTCAGACCTTTCAAAAATTTTCCATTTGTCAAAATCTTCAAAATTATTTTTTTCATATAAAGCCATAAAAGTTACATAGTCATTTATCCAGTAAGAATTAACACTTAAAAATTTTTTTATTTCATCCTTTGGAATTAGATCATATCTTTTAAAAGCTTCTTTTAAAATTCTATTTTTATTTTTTCTAACTTCTGGATAATTAACGTATCTGTCATCAAATTCTTGAAAAGGTATATCAATTTCATCTATAAAACCTTCAGATTTTAAAATTTCTAAATCTATCAGATCGTAGTTAGATGAAAATGGTGAAGTAGATTTGTATGGAGAAAAATTTTCACTTTCTAGGGTATAATTTATAGGGAGTATTTGCCATACTTTTTGACCTGCACGTTCTAAAAAGTCAACAAAATCATAAGCTGTTTTTCCAAGACTTCCTATACCATAATCACTAGGTAGAGATGTTATATGCATCAATATTCCACTTTTTCTTTTCATAGTTATTTCCTTTCGATAAGCATATAAGAATTTCCAGACACGATAGTTCCAAGCTTAGTAATTTCTATTTCTCCACTTCCAAATATTTTTTCATAATAATTTAAATTGGTATTTATATCTTTAAAATAAATATTTTCATCATTAAGATTTATGATTGCAATTAATTTTCCTATTGAATATATTATGCAATGGTTCTCAGCAAAAATAAAATTAAAATCATCCGTAAAATCTTTTTTGTAATTTTCTCTCATTTTAGTTAGTTCAATAAAGAAGTTTAACAACTCATAATCTATTTTATCCCACTCGAAACATTTTCTATTAAATGGGTCAGCAAAACCATACATTCCTATTTCATCACCATAGTATATACATGGTATTCCAGGAAGAGTAAACTGTATAAATGAAGCAATTTTAAATTTTGATTTAGCAATTTTATATTCACTTTCGTCCAAAACAAAATCACGTTTTTTGTGATTAGGGAATGATTTAATATCTATCGCAAGTTCCAATATTGCTCTTACAGTATCGTGTGTTGATAAAAAATTCATAACACAATCTAAAGTTTCTTTAGGATAAGTATCTATTATATTTTCAATCTGATATTTAAATTCATGAACATTTTTTGTGTTTACAAAATTTATTATAGCATTTCTCCAAGGATAGTTCATTACTGAATCAAGTTGATTCCCTAAAAGATATTGTCTTCTTGTACCATAACTTATTTTATTGGAAGCGTTTTCCCAAACTTCTCCTATAATTAAATTATCGTTATCATTTCTTTTAACTGCAATTCTTAATTCTTCTACAAATTTTTTAGGTAATTCATCGACTACATCTAGTCTCCAACCTGATATTCCTAAAGAATTCCAATAGTTTATTACACCATTCTCGGAATTTATAAATTTAGAGAACTCTTCATTGTTTTTGTTTATAGTTGGTAAATTCGAAAACCCCCACCAAGATTCATATTTATCAGGATAAGAATAAAAATTGTACCAATCAAAATACTTTGAATCTATAGAATTGTATGCACCTATACTGTTGTAGTGTTTATTTTTGTTGAAATAAATACTGTCTGATCCAGTGTGAGAAAAAACTCCGTCAAGTATGATTCCTATATTGTTTTCTTTAAAATTTTTGACAAAATTTTTGAATATATTATTATCTCCTAAATATCCATCTATAGTAAAATAATCAGCTGTTGAATATCTATGATTTTCTGCACTTTCAAATATGGGATTAAGATATAGAAGACTTATATTTAAACTTTTTAAATAATCTAATTTTTTTTCTATACCAGATAAATTTCCGAGAAAAAAATCTTTTGCAGAATAATTTGGCGTATCTAAAGAAGAATTAGGAATTCCACCCCAATCATATCTTTTTATTCTTTCGTTTTCATTTTTAGATAATTTTGGAATGTAATCAACATCTCTATAAAATCTATCTGGAAATATTTGATACATCACACATCCTTTAAATTTAGATGGAGTTTTGTAATCTTTTTTACAGACGGTTAATTGCCATTCTGAAAAGTTGTGATCGGTTACTCTATATTTATTGTGGCCTAATTTGGTGTCAACAAAATCATTTTTTAATATAAAATGATAGAAATAAATTCCTATACAATCAAATGAAAAATTTATCTCGTAATATGAATATTTGTTATCCTCCTTAAACAAGTTCATATTTTTTTCTAAAGCCATATTTCCATTATCATCTCTTACATATAATGTTACTGCTGCATTTTTAGAGTATGATTTAAGTATTTTACATTTAATACTTATTTGTTCGTTTAAATGTGCAGCGTTTTTAGGTGTTTTGTCTTTTAATGGATTGTATTCGAAAAATAACATTTTATCTCCTTAAATTACATGATTGTTTGAATTATTTTAACACTATTTATATTTTTTAACAATACAACAACTTAATTAATTTATATATAGTTTTACTTAATTTAAAAAAAGTAGTAAAATATCATAAAAAAATAAAGGAGTAACTAAATGATAGCTGCATTTTTTGATATAGATGGAACTATATATAGAAATTCATTACTTATAGAACACTTTAAAAAATTAATAAAATATGAATTGTTAGATTCCAAAGAGTATAATATTAATGTCGCACCAGTTTATAAATTATGGGAAGAAAGGAAAGGAGATTATGATAACTACTTACAACATCTTGTTGAATCTTATGTAAAATCAATAAAAGGATTGCCAATTTCATACAATGATTTTATATCTGATCAAGTTGTTTATCTAAATGGTAATAAAGTTTATACTTATACAAGAGAAAGAATAAAATTTCATCAAGAAAATAAACATAAAGTAATTTTTATATCTGGTAGTCCAGATTTCTTAGTTTCGAGAATGGCAAAAAAATTTGGTGTAGAAGATTTTTGTGGATCACAATATGGTATAAATAAAAAAACTAATACTTTATCTGGTGAAATTGTAAAACCTATGTGGGATTCAATTCATAAAAAAGAAGCGATAGATTATTATATAAATAAATATGATATTGATATGGAAAGTAGCTATGCTTATGGAGATACTAATGGAGATTTTAGCATGCTGAAAGCTGTTGGGAATCCAGTAGCTATAAATCCAAGTTTTGAATTACTTACAAAAATAAAGGAAGATGAATATTTAAAAAGTAATACAAAAATAATAGTAGAAAGAAAAGATGCAATTTACGAATTTAATACGGATGTAAACATACTGAAGTATTAAATTTAAGAATAACTATTAACGGGTAACGGGTATTGTAAAAATGTATACTTTGGAATATAATATCTTTTATAATAAAATATAGGGGGTATTTGTTGAAATGAAAAAAGTATTGAAGTCTTTATTACTTCTATCTTTAATGGTATTATTGTTTATTTCTTGTGGCAAAAAAAATGAGGAAGTCGTTGCACAAAAACCTGTAGTTGTTACAAGTAATTATCCTATTTATGATTTTGTAGAAAAAATTGCTAAGGATACGGTAGAAGTTATAAATATTATTCCGCCAGGAGCAGAGCCTCACGATTGGGAGCCAACAGCAAAAGATATTACACTTTTTGAAAAAGCAGATTTATTTGTCTATAATGGAGCTGGAATGGAACCTTGGGCTGAAGATGTACTTGAAAGTTTATCAAATAAAAATTTAAAAACACTTGTTACTTCTTCTAATGTAGATTTAATAAGAAATGAAGAAGATGAAGAACACGATCACGATCATGACCACGAACATCATCACCATCATCATCACGACGATCATGACCACGACGAACACGATCATGAACATCATCATCACCATCATGGAGAATATGATCCACATATTTGGTTAAGTTTAAAAAATGCTGATATTATTTCTAAAAGTATAAAGGATAAATTAATAGAAATTAATCCAGATAAAGCAGAATTTTATGAAGAAAATTATAAAGAATTTTCTAAAGAATTAGCAGCACTTGATGAAAAATATACTAAAGAATTAGCAGAATTTAAAGGAAGAAATATAGTAGTAGCCCACGAAGCTTTTGCTTACTTATGTAGAGATTACGGATTAAATCAACTAGGAATAGAAGGAGTTTTTGCAGAATCAGAACCAACTCCTAAAAAAATGAAAGAAATAGTAGATTATGTTAAAGCAAATAATGTAAAAGTCATTTTCTTTGAAAGTTTAGCTAGTCCAAAAGTTGCAGAGGCAATTGCTAGAGAAACTGGAGCTGAAACAGACATGTTAAATCCAATAGAAGGATTAACAGAATCAGAAATAGCAAGCGGTAAAGATTATCTATCTATTATGGAGGATAATTTGTCATCTTTGAAAAAGGCTTTATCTAAATAATGAAAGAATTAGTGGAAATAAAAAATTTGAGTTTTGCTTATAATGATAAAAAAAATATACTCAATAATGTTAATCTTAAAGTAATTTCAGGAGATTTTTTAGCGATTATAGGATCAAATGGATCTGGTAAAACTACACTTATAAAAATAATTCTTGGAAGATTAAAAAATTATAAAGGAATTATAAGTAGAAATTGCAATGAAATTTCTTATGTTGGGCAAAATAATCATTCTGAATACTTTCCTGCAACCGTATTTGAAATTGTAATGTTAAGCTTAACTAAGGATATAGGAATTTTTAAATTTCCTAAAAAGGAGCATATAGAAAAAGTTAAAAAAGCTTTAATGAAAGTGAATATGTTAGACTATTCTAATAAAATGATAGGGGAACTATCTGGTGGACAAAGACAGAGAGTTATGATAGCTAAAGCTATTGTTAAAGAGCCAGAAATAATAATACTTGACGAGCCAACAAATTGGTTAGATAAAGAATCTGTAGAAGATTTATTTAATATACTAATTAAGTTAAATGAAGAACAAAACATAACAATAATTATGATCAGTCACGATATAATTAATGTGAAAAAATTTTGTAGCAGAATACTTTTGATAGAAGAAGGTGGCATAAAAGATGTTACAATATGAATTTATGCAAAAGGCATTTTTTGTTGGAATATTATTATCTATTATGGTTCCTTGCATTGGAAGTTTTTTAGTTTTAAAGAGACTTTCTATGATGGGAGATGCACTTTCTCATGCATCTCTTAGTGGTATTGCTGTGGGATTTTTAATTGGTATAAATCCCTTATTAGGAGCATTTTTTGCTTGTGTGATTGCTGCTATGAGTATAGAAGTATTAAGAAAGAGAATAGAAAAATATTCTGAAATATCAATAGCAATAATTACATCTCTTGGAATTGGTCTAGCAGGAGTTCTATCCAGTTTTATTAAAAATACAACTTCATTTAATAGTTTTTTATTTGGTAGCATAGTTGCAATATCAAATTCAGAAGTGAAATTGATATTTATTATATTTTTAGTTGTAACTTTAACTTTTATAGCTCTATACAAAGAATTATTCTATATTATTTTTGATGAAGAGGGAGCAATAATTTCTGGAATAAAAGTTAATTTAATAAATTTTATAATGTCTATATTAGTTGGTATTACAATAGCTGTATCAGCTAGAACTGTGGGAGCTTTAATGATATCTTCTTATATAGTAATTCCAATTGCTGCATCTATGCAAATTTCTAGAAGTTTTAAAAGCACCATAATTATTGCAATAATATATGCTCTATTTTCTACAATATTGGGTTTAGTATTATCATACTATTTTTCTTTGAGACCAGGAGGAACAATAGTAGTAATATTAGTTATTTGTTTTTTTATAAATATGAGTATAAAAAAAATAGGGAGTTTTTAAACTCCCTTTTTATTTTTAATTTTTTAATAAATTATAAATTATGAATCAAAAATATTTTACTAATCTTAAAAATTCTATTCACTTCTTAAAGCATCTATAGGATTTAATTTAGCAGCTTTTCTTGCTGGACTAACACCAAATATAATA
>JAEWEF010000037.1 GCA_023389595.1 Fusobacteriota bacterium | reverse complement strand
TCATTTTAGCTCTCGTTATATGCCCTTAGGAGCTCACCAAAAATAAAAAGTGATATAAAATACATCTTAGGTCAAAAACAAGCGTTATTTTAATAGCCTTTAACTTTTGATAAAATGGATATTTGTTTACTTTAAAACACTTTGTTTTATTTTACTAATTACCATTTTTACAGTATTTATTAGATTTTTCATAAGATATTTTTGAAAAAATTCTCAAAAATATCGCCTTATTTTGATAAGGTTAAAATACCTTGAAAATCATAACTTTTTTTTAATGAGTTATCTACTATTAAAATAAAATAAAAAATTAAAATGATTGTAAAAAATTTAAAATAAATAAAATTTTATCGTGCAAAGAGTTAAAAAATTTTTGAAAATTTATCGTCAGTTAAAAAACAAAAAATTTTAATTTTAATACGTTAAATTAAAGGGGAATCAATTGAAAATTATATTTAAATAATGTATAATAAGAAAATTAAAAGTAATTTTTAGGAGGAATTATAAACAATGTTAGATAAAGTTATTAATATAATTGCAGAACAATTTAACAAGGATGCAGAAGAAATCAAATTAGAAATGAATTTAACTGACGATTTAAAAGCAGATTCTTTAGAAATTTTCGATTTAGTAATGACCTTGGAAGAAGAATTTGGGATAGAAATTGCTGATGAAGATATAGATAAATTCAAAACTGTAAAAGATATAGTTGATTATATAAATTCTTTGTAAAAAGTGATAACTGTGAATAGAGTTGTAGTTACAGGAATAGGAATTATCAGCGGAGTCGGAAATGGCATAGATGAAAATTGGAGCAAGATGTTAAACGGCGAAACTGGAATTGATTTTGTAAAAAATGCTTATGATGTAAATGATAGTGTAGTAAAACTTGCAGCAGAAGTTAAAAATTTTAATTTTGAAAATTATCAAATAGATAAAAAAGAATTAAAAAAAATGTCAAAAAATATATTGTATGCAGTATGTTCTGCTAAAATGGCAGTTGAAGATTCTGGATATAATATAAATTTGTTAAACAATTATGATGTTGGAGTTTTTGTTTCATCAGGTATAGGTGGATTAGAAATAGTAGAAAACAATTTGCAAAAAATGTTTTCTGGTGAGACAAAAAGATTTTCGCCATACATACTTCCAACAATGCTTTCAAATATGGCGGCAGCAAATATTTCAATATTGTTTGGTGCAAAAGGTCCAGCGAGAAGTGTTAACACCGCTTGTGCAACTGGAAATTCATCCATAGGCGATGCTTATGAAATGATAAAAAATGGAAAACTTAAAGCTGCTTTTGCTGGTGCATGTGAATCTTGTATTTCAAAATTTTTAGTTGAATCTTTTAATGGCATGCATGCAATAAGTTTGAGTGATAAAATTGAAAATATTTCAGTTCCTTTTTCAAAAAACAGAAATGGGTTTACAATAGGTGAAGGAGCTGCGATTTTATTTTTGGAAAATTTAGAAAGTGCAAGACAAAGAAATGCAAAAATTTATGCAGAAATAATTGGTTACGCTGAAACATCTGATGCTCATCACATAACTTCACCTAACGAAGATGGAAAAAGTTTAGCAAAGGCGATAGAGTTTGCACTAAAAGATGCAGGTATAAAATCTTTTGAAGTTGATTATATAAATGCTCATGGAACTGCTACAAAATTAAATGATGCAGCTGAAACAAAAGCTATTAAAGAAGTTTTTGGAGGACACGCAAAAAATATTTTTGTAAATTCTATAAAATCATATGTTGGTCATACTTTAGGAGCGGCAGGGGCAATAGAGGCAGCCATACTTGCAAAAAGTTTAGAGAGCGGTAAAATTTTACCTATATTCAACCTAACGCAAGAAAATATTGATGAAGATTGTGATTTAAAACACGTTATAAATAAATATGTTGACTTAGATATTAATATAGGCATATCAAATTCTATGGGATTTGGTGGTCATAATTCTGTTCTTGTTATGAAGAAATTTATTTATTAACAACAGGGAGTAATTTTATGGGAAAAAATCTCTTGGATTTAGAACATAAATTAAATTATTATTTTAACGATAAAAACTTATTAAAAAAAGCATTAATACATCGTTCTTATGGCAACGAAGTGAGAAAATATAAAAATATAAATAATGAGAGATTAGAGCTTTTAGGTGATTCTGTTTTAGAACTTGTAGTTGTTGAATATATTTTTAAAAAATATAAAAATTACAATGAGGGGTCACTTGCGAAAATAAAATCGATGTGCGTTAGCGAACCAATACTTGCAGAAATTTCTCGTAAGATGAAAATAGGAAATTTTTTACTTATAAGCAAGGGAGAAGAACTTGCAGGTGGTAAAAATAGAGATTCGATTTTAGCAGATGCCTTTGAGGCAATTTTGGGAGCAATTTATTTAGATTCAAATTTGAGTGAAGCAAAAGATTTTGTTTTGTATCATTTAAAAGAAAAAATCGATAACATAGAGCACGATGAAAATATTTTAGATTATAAAACTTTATTGCAAGAGCACGTGCAAAAAGAATATAAATTCACACCAGAATACACAGTTTTATCTGAAAGTGGTCCGGATCATTTAAAAGAATTTATAATTAAAGTTATGGTTAACAAAAATTTTGGTATAGGAAGAGCTAGCAACAAAAAGAAAGCTCAACAATTAGCAGCAAAAGATTTATATAAGAAAATGGGGTTGAAATGATAAGACATTATAACATTCCAGTTTTTATCAGTCATTTTGGTTGTCCAAACTTATGTGTTTTTTGTAATCAAAAAAAAATAAATGGAGTTGAAACCGACATCACAACAAATGACTTGATTAATATAATTGAAGAACATTTAAAAACTATACCTAAAGATGCAAAAAAAGAAATAGCTTTTTTTGGTGGAACATTTACTGGAATCTCTCAAGAAATTCAAAATGCATATTTATCTATTGCAAAAAAATATATAGATTTAAAACTTGTTGACGGGATTAGAATTTCGACAAGACCAGATTATATAAATGAAGAAATTCTTGAAAATTTAAAAAAATATGGAGTTAAAACGATAGAGCTTGGGGTGCAATCTCTTGACGACAAAGTGCTAAGACTAAGTGCTAGAGATTATACTTTTGATACAGTTAAAAAAGCAGCTGAGCTAATTAAAAAATTTGGATTTGAACTTGGCATACAACTTATGATAGGATTGCCAGCTTCAAATTTAGAAATAGATATACAGTCGGCAATAAAAACCGTTTCGTTAAAGCCACAAATTTCAAGAATTTATCCGACTATAGTTTTGAAAGAAACAGAACTTGCAAATATTTTTTACAAGGGAGAGTATAATTCAATTTCGCTAGATGAAGCAATAGTGAGATCAAAAATTATTTATTCCTTGTTAGAATTTAATAATATAAATGTAATCAGAGTTGGATTGCAACCGAGTGATAGTCTGTTTGAAGATAATAGTATAATTGCTGGACCTTTTCATCCGTCTTTTGGTGAATTAGTCGAGCAAGCAATCTATTTTGATTTTTTGAAAAAAATATACGAAAAAGATAAATTTTTGAAAATAATCTCTAACGAAAAAAACATTTCTAAAATTGTTGGCCAAAAAGCAAAAAGTAAAAAATATTTTTCACCAAATTTTTCAGTAAAAATCGATAACAATCTCGATATTAAAAGTATAATTGTTAATGAAAAAAAATATAATCGTAACGATTTGTTAAAAGGTGTTTTAGATGAATACTGCCATTATTTTTAATGATGATTTAGAAAGTAAAATTGCTTTAATGTACAACGGGATTTTATATAAATTAATTATTGAAAGAAAAAAAGAAAAATCGTATTTAGGTAAAATTGTTAAAGCCAGGATTGAAAAAATTTTAAAAAATTTAAACGTGGCCTTTTTGGATATTGGAGACGACACTAAACTTTTTTTAGATATAAATAATTTTAATAAAAACGATATAATAGCAAACAAAGAAATTTTAGTTAAAATTATCGAAGACAAAGATAACAACAAACAAATGAAGTGCACGACAGAATGTGTGCTTAGTGGCAAATATTTAAACTATATACCTAATTCAAAAGTTTTTACTTTTTCCAAAAAAATTAAAGATACAAATTTCAAAAAACATATTTACCCATCACTAAAAAATATTTTAGAGCAAAACGAAGGAGTTATAATTAGAAATTTTGCTCAAAATACGGCAGAAGAAAATATTATTAGCGAATTGAAATTTTTAAAAAATGAATGGAGCAAAATTTCAGAAAAATTTTTGCATGCAAAAGTCGGAGATATAATTTTTTCAGAAGATATTTTTCAAAAATTTTTAAAAGATTATGATATTGAAAAATTTGATGAAATTTATGTAGATAATGAAAAAAATTATAATGAAATTTTAAGTGCTCACTCAGTTTTTTTGAAAAATGAGGATAGCAAAAAATTTAAAATTTTCAGAAAAGAAGAAAATGTTTTTTGTTATTTTGGTATTGATAAAGAAATTGAAAGATCACTTAAATCTAGAGTTGATTTATCTTGCGGCGGGAATATTTTAATAGAAAAAACTGAAGCATTCACAAGCATAGATGTAAATTCTGCAAATTTAAAAAACTCTTCAGTTTTTGAAGTTAATTTAGAAGCTGCAAAAGTTATTGCCAATCAAATTATGCTACGAAATATTTCTGGCATAATAGTTGTAGATTTTATAACTACAAACAACACAAAACATAAAAATCAAATTAAGAAAATATTTTTAAGCGAAATGTCAAAGGATAATTTATCGATAGATAATTTAAGTTTTGATAATCTTGATTTGTTAATTTTTACAAGGAAAAAAACTGATAAAGAGCTATTTAAATATTTTTTGAAGGATGAAAAAGGTAATGAATTTTCTTGCGAATATATCTCTTTAAAAATAGCTAGAGAAATTTTAGAAAATTCTGATGAAAATATAAAAGTTATAGAAATCTGCACAAATGAAAATATAATTTCTGATATAAAAAAATTATATTTAAATTATTTAGAAAATATCTTAAAGAAAAAAAATAAAAAATTAATTTTTAAAAAAAATAATGACAAAAAAAATTATGAAATCAATTTCTTTGTTTAGTTGGAGGATAAAATGAAAAAAGCTGTGTATGCTGGGAGCTTTGATCCAGTAACTCTAGGTCATCAAGACATAATAGAAAGAGCTTCGAAATTGTGCGACAAATTAATTATAGTTGTTATGATTAACAGCAAAAAAAAATATTGGTTTTCTCTTGAAGAAAGACAAAATATGATAAAAGAAATTTTTAAAGACAACGAAAAAGTTGAAGTGAAATATTATGATGGGGCATTAGTTAATTTTATGAAAGAAGAAGGTGTCGAGCTTCTTATTAAAGGACTTAGAAATTATAGCGACTTCGAAGCGGAACTTGTCTATGCAAATGCAAACAATGAATTTTCTGGAGGAAAAATCGAAACGATTTTTTTGCCAGCTAGACCTGAATACGGTTTTATAAGTTCTAGTTTTGTAAAAGAAGCTAGCATATACAATCTTAATTTAGAAAAATTTTTATCAAATAAAATTTCTAACCTTGTTTTAGAAAGAGCAAAAAAATTTAGGTGAATTTATGAATAAAAAATCAACTGTTTATTATTGCAATGAGTGTGGACACAAAACTGTTAAATGGTATGGGAAATGTCCGTCATGCGGATCTTGGGGTTCGCTAGAAGAAAATGTTGAATTGCCAAAATATATTGCAAAAAATTCTGCGCTAGAAGATAAAAAAATAAAAGCACAAAAATTATCAGAAATAAAATTTAATGATAGCGATAGATACAAAACTGGTATAGAAGAATTTGATAGAATTTTAGGCGGTGGATTGATAGAAGGAGAAGTAATTTTACTTACTGGTAATCCGGGAATAGGAAAATCAACTCTTCTTTTGCAAGTGGCAGATAAATATAAAAATTACGGGGAGGTTTTATATGTATCTGGCGAAGAGTCACTATCACAAATTAAAAATCGTGGCGATAGATTAAAAATAAAAAATCAAGATATGTATATAATTAACGAAATGAATATTGATATCATTTATGAATATATCATTTTGAAAAAACCAAAAGTTGTAATAATAGATTCAATTCAAACACTTTACAATCCAAATATAGATTCAATTTCCGGTACTCCAACACAGATAAAAGAATGCACACTCAAAATAATAGAAATTGCAAAAACTTATAACATATCTTTTTTTATAGTTGGTCATATAACAAAAGATGGTAAGATAGCTGGACCTAAACTTTTGGAGCATATGGTTGATGCAGTTTTAAATTTTGAAGGTGAAGAGGGACTTTATTATAGAGTTTTGAGAAGCACAAAAAATAGATTTGGTTCAACTAATGAAATTGCAGTTTTTAACATGGAAGAAGATGGCATGAAAGAAGTTAAAAACTCATCTGAATATTTTTTGAGTGAAAGAGAAGAAAAAAATAAGGGAAGTATGGTTGTTCCAGTTTTGGAAGGAACCAAAGTATTTTTGCTCGAAGTGCAAACTCTTATCACCGATGCGATGATGGGTATACCAAGAAGAATAGTACAAGGTTATGATAGAAATAGATTTCAAATTGTATCTGCAATAGCAGAAAAAAAATTAAATTTACCACTTAATCAAAAAGATATTTTTATAAATATACCTGGCGGTATAAACATAAATGATACATCAGCTGACTTAGCAATAGTTATAGCAATACTGTCTATTTATAAAGATTTTGAAATAAGTCAAAAAATTGCTGCGATAGGCGAGCTTGGATTAAGAGGTGAAATAAGAAAAACTTTTTTTATAGATAAAAGATTAAAAGAATTAGAAAAAATGGGATTTACTGGTGTTTATCTACCTCTTGCTAACAAAAAGGAATTAGACGAAAAAAAATATAAATTAAAATTAATTTTCTTAAAAAATTTAGATGAATTGATTGAAAGGATGAACAAAAATGAAAGGTAAAGAAATTTTAGATGTGATTGAAAAAACTGCACCTGGTACACCAATAAGAACTGGACTAAGTAATATAATCGATGCAGGTATAGGAGCATTAATAATTGTTGGTTATGACGATGAAGTTGAAAAGGTTATAGATGGCGGTTTTTTTATAAATTGTGAATATTCACCTGAAAGATTATTTGAATTAGCTAAGATGGATGGTGCAATAATAATTGATGATGATTGCAAAAAAATTCTTTATGCAAATGTTCACATTCAAACTGATAGAAAATATAAAACAACAGAAAGTGGTACTAGACACAGAACAGCAGAAAGAGCTGCCAAACAACTTAACAGAATTGTAATTGCAGTTTCTGAAAGAAAAAATGCCTTAAATGTATACAGAGGTGATAAAAAATATAGATTGAGAAACAGTGCCGAATTAAACGTTGCAACAGCTCAATCTATAAAAATTCTTGAAAGTTATAGAAGCGTTCTAGATAAAGAGCTTGCTAATCTTAGTATGTTAGAATTAGATGATTTAGTTACATTTTTTGATGTTGCAACTATATTACAAAGATTTGAAATGATATCAAGAATTAAAGAAGAGATAAAATTTTATCTAACAGAATATGGTGTCGACGGAAGGCTTATGAATCTACAAGTTTCTGAATTACTTTTTGGATTGGAAGAAGAATACAGTGATTTTGTTAAAGATTATGTAAATGTAGGTATGGATGTAGAAGATGTAAATAATAACCTTTCTATACTAAATGATGAAGAATTATTAGAAATAGAAAATTTATGTTCCGCAATAGGATATCCTAAATCTTATAGTACACTTGACAACAAAATTACTTCAAAAGGTTATAGAATGTTAGGTAAAATTAGTAAACTAACTAAAAAAGATATAGAAAAAATTGTTAGCACTTACAATTCTATAGCTGAGTTACAAGAGACTTCTGATGAAGAATTGCTAGCTATAAAAATGAGTAAATTTAAAATAAAAGCTTTAAGATCTGGATTAAAAAGATTGAAAGTTGCTTTTGAATTAGAAAAATAATTATCGAGGAAATTAAAAAAAGTATGAAAGATAATATTGCTTTGATAGGATTTATGGGAAGCGGTAAA
>JAEWEF010000006.1 GCA_023389595.1 Fusobacteriota bacterium | reverse complement strand
TATGCTTGGGGAGCTGTCGAAGGCGAAAATGTTTTAATTCATACAATCACAGGAAAAACTTATGAGGGAACTTTGCTTCCTAATTTAGCGTCTGTTCACGTATATGGAGATGTTGCAAGAGAATATCCTCGTATTGAAGAAAATATGGAAGTAAGAATAGATGAAGATGTAAAAACTGCAGAAGACGTTTTAAAACTTGGAATATGTCAAGGTGATTTTGTTTCTTATGAAACTAGAACTAGAGTTTTAGAAAACGGCTATATAAAATCTAGGTACCTGGACGATAAATTATGTATAGGTCAAGTGTTAGGATACTTAAAATATTTAAAAGATAACAATTTAAAACCTGCAACAAATTTATATGTGTATTTTTCAAATTTCGAAGAAATTGGTCACGGCGTTTCAGTTTTTCCTGACGAACTAGACGAGTTTATTGCAATAGATATTGGTCTTGTTGCAGGAGAAGATGCTCACGGCGATGAGAAAAAAACTAATATAATTGCAAAAGATAGTAGAAGTCCTTATGATTTTAATTTAAGAAAAAAACTACAAGAAGCTGCAGATAAAAATGGAATAAAATATACAGTTTCAGTTAATTACAGATACGGTTCCGACGCTACAACTGCGATACTTCAAGGTTTTGATTTTAAATATGCTTGTATAGGACCAAATGTTGATGCAACTCATCACTATGAAAGAACACATGTTGATGGCGTAATAGAAACTGTTAAACTTATGGTTGCTTATTTATAAAAAAATAAAATTAAAAAAGGTTGTGAATTTTTTCATAACCTTTTTATTTGCAATATTTTTTTTATTTTTAGTATCATTCTATTAATTTTAGTGCTATAATGCACCTATCTTAATTTTTTATTTGATGAGGAGGAATTTTTATGAAAAATGATTCAAAAAATATCAACTTATTTAAGTTTATCGTTTACAGCTTAATAGGTATATTTATGTTTTTTGTTCCTATAACTCTTTTTGGTAAAAAAACCATACCTCTTGATCACATCGTTACTCTTATACAAAAAATTCCAAATTATTCTAAAATTTGGGGGCTATTTATAGTAATAGCTGGAGTAATTTTTATTTTTACTAAAAGCGACTGGAAGAAAAACAAAATTAAAATGGTACTATCCATAATAAATATTTTTTCTATACCTTTTGTAATAATGGCAGTTTTTAAACTTGGCCCTGCCGGCTTGCAAGAAGGAGATATGATACCTTTTATTTTTAACAAAGTTGTTGTTCCGGTTACGACAATAGTTCCCGTAGGTTCTGTATTTTTAGCTCTGATAACTTCTTACGGACTTATGGAATTTGTTGGAGTATTTATGAGGCCAATTATGAAACCAATTTTTAAAACTCCTGGAAGAAGTGCGGTGGATGCTGTTGCATCTTTCGTTGGATCTTACTCAATTGCATTGCTTATCACAAACGGAGTTTATAAAGAGGGAAAATATAACGCAAAAGAAGCTTGTATAATTGCAACTGGTTTTTCAACTGTATCCGCAACATTTATGATAATAGTTGCAAAAACTTTAGGATATATGGATACACATTGGACACAATTTTTCTGGATAACTGTCATTGTAACTTTTATAGTTACTGCAATTACATCTAGAATTTATCCGCTTTCTAAAAAACCTAACGAATATTATATGAATAAACAAGGAGATGTTGAACAAGATACAAAAGAAAATAAATTCAAAGTTGCAATTGAAATTGCTGAAGAAGTTAGCAAAAATGCTCCAACTTTAATTGAGAGTACTAAAACAAATTTAATCGACGGATTTAAATTATCTCTTAATCTCGGCCCATCCCTTATGGCAGTTGGTACTTTAGGAATTATACTTGCAAAATATACTCCTATATTTGATTTTGTAGGATACATTTTCTATCCTTTCACATTAATAACTGGATTGCCTGAGCCACTACTTGCTGCAAAAGGACTTTCTACTACTATCGCCGAAATGTTTTTACCTGCAGCAATAGTTTCTGCAACACCTATGGTTACAAAATTTACAGTTGGAGTTGTATGTATATCAGAAATTTTATTTTTCAGTGCATCTATACCTTGTATGCTCGCTACTGAAATTCCATTAAAACTAAGAGATTATTTCATAATTTGGTTTGAAAGAGTTGCACTTTCTATCTTAATCACCGCTCCGATAGCACATTTATTATTTTAAATAATTCATAAAAAAATACCTCCTATACAGGAGGTATTTTAATTTATTTGTTATTTTATTAATCCCAACATTCTGCCTTTTCTATTCCAAGTGCTTTAGCAGAGAAGACAGGGTTCTTTCCTTCTTTTCTTTGTCTGAAATAATCTTTTATAACTTTCATTGCTATAGGAGATAGTATTGCAATTGTAACTATATTTATTAGAGCCATAATTCCCATAAATACGTCTGCTAAATCCCACACGAAGCTAAGTGCTTCTACACTTCCCCAAAATACTGTTAGAACTACTAAAGCTCTGAACACTGTCAAAACAGTTTTGCTTTTTGTTAAAAACTCTATGTTAGCTTCTCCATAATAGTAATTTCCTATTACTGAACTGAAAGCAAATAAGAATATACATAAAGTTATAAACATAGATCCCCAACTTCCAACAGCATTAGATAAAGCAAGTTGTGTTAATTGTATTCCTGCTGCATCTGTAGTTGCATATGCTGGATACATAAGAACTATAAACCCAGTTGCAGTACATATTAATATAGTATCAACAAAAACACCAAAAGCTTGCATCAAAGCTTGTTTTGCTGGATGAGAAACTGATGAAGTTGCCGCTGCGTTAGGTGCACTACCCATTCCTGCTTCGTTAGAATAAAGTCCTCTCTTAACTCCTTGTAATATTGTTCTTCCTATTAATCCACCTGCAACAGCTTTTATTCCGAACGCATTTTCAATTATACTTGCTATTAATCCAGGTATTTGAGTGAAATTTATTAATAAAACTACTATTGCTATAACCACATATATGATAGCCATTATAGGAACTAAATATGAAACAACATTTGCTATTCTTTTTAATCCTCCAAATATAACAAATGCAGTAAGTATAGCAAGTACCGCTCCAGTTATAGTAGTACTGATATTAAAACTTCCTTCTACGGCTGCAGCTATAGTATTTGCTTGTACTGAGTTAAATGCAAACGCAAAAGTTACTATAACTATTA
>JAEWEF010000033.1 GCA_023389595.1 Fusobacteriota bacterium | reverse complement strand
GCAACTATTCTATCTGGGATTATAGAATACTCACACGGGTATAACTTTTCTACTCCCGTTATTTCTATTCTGCTACTTCCTCCACCAACAATTTTTGCTCCCATTTTATTTAAAAAATTGCATAGGTCTTCTATCTCTGGTTCCATTGCAGCGTTTTCAATCACTGTTACTCCTTCAGCTTTCACTGCAGCCATAATTATATTTTCAGTTGCACCCACGCTAGGAAAATCTAAATAAATATTATTACCCTTTAATTTTTCTGCAACTGCGTGAACGTAACCATGTTTTATTTCTATTTTTGCTCCGAGTGCTTCAAATCCTTTAAGATGTAAATCGACAGGTCTTGATCCTATTGCACAGCCACCTGGCAGAGCAACTTTTGATTCTTTTTCCATAGCAAGCATTCCGCCCATAACGAGAAATGAAGCCCTCATTTTCTTTACGAGTTCGTAGCTCGCCTCTATATTTTTAATTCCGTTATTTACTATTTTATATGAATTTTTATCTATTTTTGTAACTTCCAGTCCCAAGCTCTCGAGTATGTCTACAAGAGTCTTTATATCTCTTAAATTTGGAATGTTATTAAGTACATAAGTCCCTTTTTCAACAAGTGTTGCTATCATAATAGGTAGAGTGGCGTTTTTAGAACCGTCAACTTTAATTGTTCCACTTATTCTTTTGCCTCCTATAATTTTAAATGCATCTACCATAAATTCACCTCTTAATTTTGTGTTCTTATAACATTTCATTTTAACATTTATATTTTTTTTTTGCAAAAACTTAATAAAAAAAATGAAGATTTCAGAAAAATATTTCTGCATCTTCATATGACATACATAAAATATAAAATTAATAATGTATTTTTATTAAAAAAAAAGGGGAATATATATTCCCCAAAAAATTATTTGCTTCCTTCTTCCATTTCTGCAATTAAATCTTCAACATGTTCTTTTAATTCGCTTAACTCTTCCATTCCCATATCTGCAAGTTTGTCTGCAAATTTTTTAGTTTTGATTCCTTGTTCTCTTAAGAATCCATCAATTTTATTTTGATTTTTTCTGTATAGGTATAGCCCAACAGCTGCAACTCCAAGACCTACAGCAAATCCAACAACATGTTGTTTAGAAAGTCCTTTTTTTGCTCCTAAAACTGGTAATTTTTCTAATGGTAATTTTTCTAAAATTTGTTCCATAAATATTCCTCCTTTTACTATTGTTTTTGTAAAGTAATATATCTCTCACTGCCTAAATTATTAGCAGGTCGATTCCCTTTGTTAGTTATGTGATAAAAAATATCTGATAACGTTTCTATAGATCTATCATCTGTTATATTAGATATGTAATGATAGCCTTTACCGTTTCTGTCTTTTATTCTATACAATTTAACTTCTTTTATAAATTTTTTCTTGCCTATTAAATGTCTTCCGAATATCGTTAACCACATCATAGCGACACTTCCTATCCCGTTGTTTAGGAAGAAGGATTTTAGAAGATAGATGGAAGTCAAAACTTCAAGGTCTACCATTCCTTTTCTTTTAGTTTCGAAATAACTGTGTTCAAGTAGTGATCCTGTAGTTAGTCCCATTGCAATCCAGTTCATTGTTTTTTGTAAAGTTGTATCAGACCCGTTTAAAACTCTATTTATTCCAGCAAGTATTATAGACGCTCCGGCGTATATTGAAAGAGGAGAAATTACTCTGTAATCTGTTCCCTCCATAAGACTTACAGGAACCATACCGTTATCTATAGAATATGCAGTAGCAACTCTGTATATTGCTTCTTGCAATAAAATTTCATCTGGGCTGAAAGTTAAAATAATAGTTTTATTTATTTTATTATAGCTGTACTCTAAACTTGTTAGATTGTCACTTTTTAAATATTCTTCAAATTTTTTTTTGTTTTTTAAATCGTTAGATAATTTAAATCTAACTCTGTTTGGTAATTTATGCAATATGGTTAACGTTATTTTTTTCATAGTTTCCTCCTAGGAGTTTAAACTTACTTGTTTATATCGTGTTTCAATAATTTTAAAGAATTTCCTACAACAAATATAGTTGTTGAATTATGCACTATAGACGCTATTGCAGGAGCAAGTATTCCCGTTGCTCCAAGTACTAATGCAAAAGTATTTAAGCCTATAACTACGGCAAAATTTTCTCTTATCGTCTTTATAGTTTTTTGTGATAGACCTATTATACCCGGAACTAGTAACGGATCATCTTGAGTAATAGTTATATCTGCCGCCTCCATAGCTACATCCGTTCTTGTGCTACCAAGTGCTATACCAACATTTGCATAAGAAAGTGCTGGAGCGTCATTAATTCCGTCTCCTATCATTATAACATTTGCACCGGAAGATTGAAATTTTAAAATATTTTTTGCCTTATCTTCAGGTAAAAGTTCAGATTCATATCTGTCAAGCGACATTCTTTGAGTTATTATTTCGGCCTGATTTCTTAAATCTCCAGTAAGTAGAACTATATCGTCAACACCTTTATTTCTCAATCTATTTATAGCTTTTTTAATATTTTCTCTAGGAGAATCTGACACACCAATAAGCCCTATTAACTTTTCGTTTTTAGCGATGTAGATTCCTATTTCTCCCCTTGATAGAATTCCTTTTTCAGCATCAAAAGCCACTTCAGTTTCTATCTTATTTTCTTCCATAAATTTTTTGCTACCAACTAAAATTTTAGAATGTGAGCTTCCTCTACCTATAGTAGTAATAACACCTCTGCTAACAACAGTTTCAGTTTTGCCGTGTTTTATGAAATCTAATCCCCTTTCATTTAATTCGTTTATAACTGAATTTGCAAGAGGATGAGTCGATTGTTCTTCAGCTGCTGCAGCAAGTTGTATAAGTTTATCTTCCTTAATATTTTTATCGAATGTTGCTATAGTTTGAACTTTTGGTTTTCCTTCTGTAATTGTTCCCGTCTTGTCAAAAATTACAGTTTCAGCATTAGAGAGTTCCTCTATAAAGTTGCTACCTTTAACAAGTATTCCGTTTTTAGCCGCGTTATTTATGGCCGCAGAAAATGCAACCGCAGTAGATAGTCTTATACCACAAGAGTAGTCTATTACTAACATGCTAAGAGCCTTTTGAAAATTTCTAGTTGTAGCATAAACTATACCTGAAAGAATAAAATTTAAAGGAATTAGTTGAGCAGAAAAAGCATCTGCATAATTTTGTATGTCGGCCTTAGTAGAGTTAGCATCTTCGACCAGTTTTATTATTCTTGAAACGGTTCTTTCATCTCCAACTTTTTCTGCAACTATACTTATATTTCCATTTTTAACTATAGTCCCGGCAAAAACTTCATCTCCCTCTTTTTTTGTTACAGGTAAATATTCCCCCGTAATGGAAGATTGGTCTATATAAGCTTCTCCTTTTAATATTTTCCCGTCAACACTTATTTTTTCTCCGGTTTGAACGACTATTATATCTTCTTTTACAACATCGTCTATGTGAACTTTTACTAATTTTTCGTTAGGAAGCTCTTTCCAAACATAAGTTTCGCCAACGCTAAGCATATCCCTTATCGCTCCACGAGTTTTACGCATAGTATACACCGTCATAAGCTCTGCAATTTCTTCAAGTAACATTATGGTAAGTGCGGTAGTTTCTTTTCCTAACAATATACTACTAATAATTGCAGTAGAACTCAATGTATCAGCGTTAGGTCTTTTATTTTTGAAAATTGAAAGCAAACCATTTTTTAAAACTGGAATTGCAAGTCCTATTGTTGATAAAGTATTAAGATTAAACAATCTTCCTAAAGTTGTTGTTGGAACGGGCGGTTTTCTTAAAACGTTATATAATATTAGACTTCCCGTCGTTAATATTTTGTTAGTTATTTCCTTTGGAGATTCTTCTTGTAGTTTTCTTTCTATTACATATTTTGATGAAATTTCTTTTCTTTCATTCCCACATATTTCAACTATATGAGAAGTCAAAATATTTTCAAGTAAACTAATTATAGTTTGATTATTTGCACTGGCGTTATCAAAATATATTAGGGCAGTACCTGTTACAGTGTTAATTTCAGCACTGTTTATATACCTCACCTGATTAAGTTGTTTTTCTATATCTGCCTTAATATTTTTTACAAATTTTAATGCCTTTATCTTCAGCCTCGTTCTGCCATGTAAAGTATGTACTATTTCGCAACTTAATAAATTTTTATTTTTGCCGTACATTTTAATCTATCTCCAATCTAAGTAGTTACTTATTACTTAATTCTTCCAAGTCCGTTCTCAATACGTCGAAAACTTCTTTCGCATCATCAAGAGTTAAATCTGGTTTTTTTGCATAAGTTTCTGCCAATGTTTGCCAAACTGTATTTAGCCATTCAAGTATACCTTTATCATCTAAAATTTCTTTGTCATATTTTATCAAAACATTTCCAGTTATATATGATGCCTCAACAGAATTTATTCCTTTTTTAAGTTGTATAAGAGCGTAAACTAATTTATCAAGTTTTCTGTATGGTTCTGGTACTCTTGTGAGATACGGTATAGAAACTCTGACTCTTCCAGGTATGCTGTGCACTATTCTAATTTTTATAAGTTTTGTATATGTTCTAACTAATTTTTCTTTTAACATTTCTATCAACTCCTTATTATCTTCTATCACTTAAAAGGCTATATGCCCACCACAAAAATGATGCTCCAGTTTTTGTTGCGGTGCTAGCTTTTAACTGTTTCAGACCATAACCTATAAGTATAAGTCCTGTCAAAGTTTTAATATCCAGCAGTCCCTTAGTTTTGTTATAAAGACTTATATCTAATATTTCACAGCCGTTTTGAATGGCAGTTTTTATTTTGCTTTTCTTTCTTGTGTAAGCCTCTTCCTCCAAATCTAGCAAATTTAATAAAACGCCATACATAAATTCTTTATCAATTTGATTTTGATCATAATTTATAGTAAGCATTCCAAGAGAGGGTAAAATTTTAAAGCTGTTTATTACAGAAATTTTTTCTAAATTTTCCTTTAATTCTGCAATTAATTCTTGGTTATTTTTTAGTTTTTCAACCTCTACTCTTATCATACCAGGAACAGATTTTTTAACTTCTATGACACCATAAAAGCTTGGTAATTTTATTAATCCATTCATAGATATCACCTCTGGATATTTATTTTGTAATCAAAATATTTTATCGTTTACATAATATTTAATAAACTTTTTTTACTTTGATTGTATTCCTTTTTTGTAATTATTGCAAGTTTTTTTTGGAAATTATGATTTTTATAATAAAATAACTAGTTTAAAAATAACGCTTTTTCGTTGTTTTTAAATATTAAGTCAAACTAATAAAAATTTTTAATTTTTTGAAATAAATTTAAATATTAAATTTGAATAAAAAAAATATACATTTGTAATTTTTTTAAAATTAGTTTATTGACTATTTAATAAAAAAGTATTATGATTAAAAAAGATATATTTTATCTCATAACCGTATATTATGTATATTAAAAGATGATATTTGTTTGTGTTTTCTAAAAAGTAAATATCGATTTATAAGGTGATAAAATGAAAAAAATATTTTTGTTAATTAGCTTTTGTGTTGCCAGCGTCTGTTATGCAGAAAATAAAGAAACTATAGAAAAAATTGCTAAAACAAGAAGCAATTTAGATTTTAGAGAATACAAGCTTGATGAAGAAACATCTATAAAAGTCGCGGCCATAGATAAAGTTTTTCAAGATGTGTTAAAAACTTCACATCAACTTGTACCAAAATATGCAAACAGTATAGTTATAACCGGAACGGACGAAAACTATACAGAAGAAATGAAAGAAAAATTAAATTTATTAATAAATGCAAATTTGCTTTATGACGGACTTACAATTTACATAGATAAAAATAATAATTTAAGTTTAATTGCTGAAATTTTAAAGCAATATGATGGATGCAAAACAATAAACTATGATGGATATCAAGATTTAATTCACAAAATAAAATCTGAAAATGAAATTAGAGCAAAAAAGTTAGGTATTGACGAAAACGGTCTTTTAAATAGAAGAGTAGTTATTTTTACCAGAGCCACTAATATGAGGGGAGAGTTGTCAAGAGTTATAAATGCACTGGGCAAAAACGAAAAAGAAATAATTTTGGACAATTATTCTTATCTTGACGGTATAACAAGGAAGGATCTGGATGAAATTTCTAAGTCAGAAATATACGAGGCGTATATGTCAATAGACTATAATAAATAAGGAGGATTTATGAAAAAATTATTTTTTACTCTACCATTAGCTTTACTTGTTGCTTGTAGTTCAGTAGACGTGGAAAACAATAACGGTCTTGAATTAAATATTTTACACATAAACGACCACCACTCTCACTTAGAACCTGAAACTGTTAAAATGAAGCTTAACGGTATATCTACTGATGTTA
>JAEWEF010000040.1 GCA_023389595.1 Fusobacteriota bacterium | reverse complement strand
TTTTCACATATTAAAAATGCCTTTGACCAAAGCGAGTAAGCTATAAGTGTTGGAAATATTGCAAGAAAAACTAAATGTAAAAATACTGTTGAGTTTAAATTTTTTAGAAGTAAAATTGAATTAGGTTTTGAAATTATCAGTAAAATAGTACCAAACAATATACTGAAAAAAGCAACTTCAGATGAAGAGTAATCCTTGCTTAAAACTCTTTGAGCTATGTTGTATAATGAAAGGCAAACTGCTGCACCGAGCATATAAATTACACCTATATTCATAGAAAATGTATCGCCCCATAGACAAAGAATGAGTATACCGACAAAAGAAATTAAAAGAGATATTATACCCATAAAAGGAATTTTTTCTTTAAATAAAAAGTAGGCGACTATTGATGTTAGTCCTGGACAGATTGCGTTTATAACACTAGATGTAGATGGATTAATAATAGAAATTGCCGTGTTGAATAAAAAAACGTATCCGGCATAACCTAAAAAACCGGAAATTAAAAATTTGTACCAATCTTTTAATTTTGGTATTCTAAGTTTCATAATGAAAATAATGGGAATAAGAAGTATGGCGGCAAAAAAATAACGAAGAATACCAAGTTCAAATGGTGATAAAAATCCACTGGAAAGAATTATTTTTGTAGAAACGAATGATGATGCCCAGCATAAAATAGTTAAGAAGGCGTAAATTTTTGTTTTTATTTTATTATTCATAATGGCTCCTAGTAATATATTAAAATTCTAAATGCAAAATTATACAAAACATTATATCAATATTTAATGTTAAATTGCAAATGTAATTATAAATACTTTCTTTTTAATTATCCATTTTTACACATAAAAAGTTTATTTTTTATACAAAATATGTTATAGTAAGACTAGAAATGCAACTAACTATAATTTTTGTTTTGTATTTTAAATTTAGGAGGAAAGTATTATGAAAAAACAAGGAATAGGAACACAAGCGATTCACGCTGGTGCAGTGAAAAATCCATACGGAACTTTAGCAGTGCCAATTTATCAAACATCAACTTTTATTTTTGATACTGCTGAACAAGGTGGAAGAAGATTTGCGTTAGAAGAAGAGGGGTACATCTATTCCCGTTTAGGAAATCCTACTACTGCCGTTCTTGAAGAAAGAGTTGCCGCTTTAGAAGAGGGAGAAGCAGCAGTTGCAACATCTTCAGGTATGGGAGCAATATCAGCTACTCTTTTAACATTATTAAAAGCTGGAGATCACGTTTTAGCTGATAAAACTTTATACGGTTGTACGTTCGCATTACTTAGTCACGGGCTAACAAAATTTGGAATAGAAGTTAGTTTTATAGATACTGCTAATCTTGAAGAAGTTAGAAAATCTATGAAGCCAAACACAAGAGTTGTTTATTTGGAAACTCCTGCCAATCCTAATTTAAAAATAGTTGATTTGGAAGAAGTGTCTAAAATAGCTCACACTATAAATCCGGACGCCATTGTTGTTGTTGACAATACGTTTGCAACTCCTTACGGACAAAAACCGCTAAAACTTGGAGCTGACGTTGTAGTTCATTCTGTAACAAAATATCTAAATGGACACGGAGATGTTATTGCCGGTATAGTTGTTACAAATAAAGAATTAGCAACACAAATAAGATTAGTTGGTGTAAAAGACCTTACAGGATCTGTTATAGGACCACAAGAATCTTATTACATAATAAGAGGTCTAAAAACATTTGAAGTGAGAATGCAAAGACATTGTGAAAATGCACAAAAAGTTGCTGAATTCTTATCTAAAAATGATAAAATAGAAAAAGTTTACTATCCTGGATTACCTTCTCACGAAGGACACGAAATAGCTAAAAAGCAAATGACAGCATTCGGTGCTATAATCGCTTTTGAATTAAAAGGTGGTATGGAGGCAGGTAAAAAATTATTAAATAGCCTTGAATTATCATCCCTTGCTGTTTCTTTAGGAGATACAGAAACTTTAATACAACATCCTGCATCTATGACACATTCGCCTTACACTAGGGAAGAAAGATTAGAAGCAAGTATAACAGACGGATTGGTAAGACTATCTGTCGGTATAGAAAATGTAGAAGATATTATTTCTGATTTAGAAAGTGGATTAGCAAAAATATAAAACAGAGAAATAGATATAGTTTAAGGAGGTTGTTATGGAGGGAAAAAGAAGACCTAGTTTTATAGGATTAATACCTTTTATTGTTTTTGTCGTTATATATTTAGGAACTGGTATTATTTTAAATAGTCAAGGTGTTAATATGGCTTTCTATCAATTGCCTGGACCAGTAGCTGCATTTGTTGCCATCGTTGTTGCATTCATTATATTTAAAGGAAAAATCGAAGAAAAATTTGTTTCTTTTCTTGAAGGGTGCGGACATCAAGATATAATGACTATGTGTATCATATATCTTTTAGCAGGAGCTTTTGCAGTTGTTTCTAAAGCAATGGGAGGAGTTGATTCGACTGTTAACTTAGGTATTACATATATACCTCCTCACTATATAGCAGTTGGACTTTTCTTAATAGGAGCATTCATTTCTACCGCAACAGGAACATCTGTTGGAGCAATAGTTGCACTTGGCCCTATAGCAGTCGGACTTGGAGAGAAGTCAGGGGTTTCTATGGCACTTATACTAGCTTCAGTAATGGGTGGAGCAATGTTTGGAGATAACTTGTCAGTTATTTCAGATACAACAATAGCTGCAACAAGAACTCAAGGTGTTGAAATGAGAGATAAATTTAAAATCAACCTTTACATAGCCTTGCCAGCGGCTATACTGACAATAATATTATTGTTTGTGTTTGGTAGACCAGAAGTTGTACCAGAAGCAGTAACTTCTGATTACAATATTATAAAGGTTATACCTTACATATTCGTTTTAGTAATGGCACTTATAGGCGTTAACGTTTTCGTTGTTTTAACTGCTGGTGTTTTATTATCTGGAATTATAGGTCTTGCATACGGAAACTTTACTTTACTTACTCTAGGACAAGAAGTATATAATGGATTCACTAACATGACTGAAATTTTTGTTCTATCTCTACTAACTGGTGGTATGGCTCAGCTTGTTAGAAATGCCGGAGGTATTGATTGGATAATAGAAAAAGTTAAAAAAATGGTAGTAGGTAAAAAGAGTGCTAAATTTGCAATAGGATTTCTAGTAGGAATTACAGATATAGCTGTTGCAAATAACACTGTTGCTATAATAATTAACGGAGAAATTGCAAAACAATTATCTAGTAAGTATGAAGTTGATCCTAGAGAAAGTGCTGCAATACTTGATATATTCTCTTGTATATTACAAGGAGCAATACCTTACGGGGCACAAATGCTTATACTTTTAAATTTTGCGAACGGTTCTGTATCACCAACAGAATTAATGCCTTTACTATGGTATCAAATACTACTTGCTGTATTTACAATAATTTATATAATAATACCAAAAATTAGTGAACACACTTTAGCGAGATTAGATAGAAAATAATTTTTAGAAAATAACGTTTTATATATACTTTAGCTGTATAGAATTAAACTTTTTGATATAATTTAAGGAGGAATTAAAATTGAAGAAAATAATGAAGACTATGGATGGAAATCAAGCAGCGGCATATGCTTCTTATGCTTTCACTGAAGTTGCTGGTATTTATCCTATTACACCATCTTCACCTATGGCTGAATATGTTGATGAATGGGCATCTAAGGGAATGAAAAATATTTTTGGAGTTCCAGTAAAATTGGTTGAAATGCAGTCTGAAGGAGGAGCTGCAGGAACTGTTCACGGATCACTTCAAGCTGGAGCATTAACTACAACTTACACTGCATCACAAGGATTACTTTTAAAAATACCTAATATGTATAAAATAGCTGGAGAACTTTTGCCAGGTGTTATACATGTATCAGCAAGATCTCTATCTGCACAAGCTTTATCTATCTTTGGTGACCATCAAGATATTTATGCCGCAAGACAAACAGGTTTTACTATGATGGCAAGTGGTTCAGTTCAAGAAGTTATGGATATGGCAACAATAGCACACTTAACTGCAATAAAATCAAGAGTTCCAGTTCTACATTTCTTCGATGGATTTAGAACTTCACACGAAATTCAAAAAATAGAATTAATGGATTTTGATGTTTGTAATAAATTAGTTGACCATGAAGCCATACAAGCATTTAGAGATAGAGCATTAAATCCAGAACATCCTGTTACTAGAGGTACAGCTCAAAATGATGATATATACTTCCAAACAAGAGAAGCACAAAATAAATTTTACGAAGCAGTACCTGACATAGCCGCTTACTACATGCAAGAAATTTCTAAGGAAACTGGAAGAGAATATAAACCTTTTAAATATAGAGGAGCAGCTGATGCAACTCGTGTAATAGTTGCTATGGGATCTGTATGTCAAGCTGCAGAAGAAACTGTAGATTATCTTGTAAATCAAGGAGAAAAAGTTGGTCTTATAACAGTCCATCTATACAGACCTTTCTCATCTAAATATTTCTTTGATGTCTTACCTAAAACTGTTGAAAAAATTGCCGTTTTAGAAAGAACAAAAGAACAAGGAGCACCAGGAGAACCGTTATTACTAGATGTTAGATCAATATTCTATGGAAAAGAAAACCAACCTGTAATAGTTGGAGGAAGATATGGACTATCTTCTAAAGATACAACTCCAGCCCAAATTAAAGCTGCTTTGGATAATCTTAAATTAGATGAACCAAAAGATAATTTTACCATAGGAATAGTTGATGACGTTACATTTACATCACTTGAAATAGGACCTAGATTAAATGTTGCTGACCCATCAACAAAAGCTTGTTTATTCTATGGACTTGGAGCTGATGGTACAGTTGGAGCCAATAAAAACTCTATAAAAATAATAGGAGATAAAACAGATTTATATGCACAAGGATACTTTGCATACGACTCTAAAAAATCTGGTGGAGTAACAAGATCACACTTGAGATTTGGTAAAAATCCTATTAAATCTACATATTTAGTATCTAGTCCAACATTTGTTGCTTGTTCTGTACCTGCATATCTAACTCAATACGATATGACTTCTGGTATAAAAGAGGGTGGAAAATTCTTACTTAACTGCGTATGGGATAAGGAAGAAGCTATTAAAAACATACCAAATAACATAAAGAGAGATTTAGCAAGAAGCAAGGCTAAATTATACATAATTAATGCTACAAAATTAGCAAATGACATAGGATTAGGACATAGAACAAATACAATAATGCAAGCCGCATTCTTCAAACTTGCAGATATAATTCCTTTCGAGGAAGCTTTACAATATATGAAAGAGTACGCTTTAAAATCATACGGAAACAAAGGGGACGATATAGTTCAACTTAACTATAAAGCGATAGAAAGTGGAGCGTCTGGCTTGGTTGAAATTGAAGTTGATCCAGCTTGGGCAGATTTAGAAGTGCAAGATATAGCTAAAGAAGAAAAAAATAATAATACTTGTAACTGCCCTTCTGATATATTAACAAATTTTGTTAAGGATATAGTTGAACCTATAAATGCAATAAAAGGAGATTTTTTACCAGTTTCTGCATTTTTAGGAAGAGAAGATGGTACTTTTGAAAATGGAACAGCAGCCTTTGAAAAAAGAGGGGTTGCAGTTGATGTTCCACTTTGGGATGTAGATAAATGTATACAATGTAACCAATGTTCATATGTTTGTCCGCATTCTGCTATAAGACCATTTTTGATAACTGAAGAAGAAAAAGCTGCATCACCAGTAGAAATTACTACTAAAAAAGCTGTAGGTAAAGGAATGGATGACGTTACATATCGTATACAAGTTACTCCTCTCGATTGTGTTGGTTGTGGATCTTGTGCCGATGTTTGTCCAGCTCCTGGAAAAGCTTTAGTTATGAGACCTATAGCTGAATCTTTAGCATTAGATGAAGATAAAAGAGCTGCATACATATATTCTAATGTTCCATATAGATCAGATAGACTACTTACATCTACTGTAAAAGGATCTCAATTCTGTCAACCTTTATTTGAATTTAACGGAGCTTGTCCTGGTTGTGGAGAAACTCCTTATCTAAAAGTTATCTCTCAATTATTTGGAGATAGAATGATGGTATCAAATGCTAGTGGATGTTCATCAGTTTATAGTGGTTCTGCTCCTTCTACTCCGTACACAAAAAATTGTCACGGAGAAGGACCTGCTTGGGCGTCTTCTCTTTTTGAAGATAATGCTGAATACGGATTTGGTATGCACATAGGGGTGGAAGCTCTTAGAGATAGAATACAAAATATAATGGAAAATAACATGTCTGAAGCTACTCCAGAATTACAATTGTTATTCAAAGAATGGATAGAGAACAGAATTTATGCTGCTAAAACAAGAGAAATAGCAGATAAAATGATTCCGTTATTAGAAAAGAATCAAGCTGCTTACGCAAAAGAAATTATGTCATTAAAACAATATTTAATTAAAAAATCTCAATGGATAATTGGTGGAGACGGTTGGGCATACGATATAGGTTATGGAGGTCTTGACCACGTTTTAGCAACAAATGAAGATATAAATGTAATAGTTATGGATACAGAAGTTTACTCTAACACTGGAGGACAAGCATCTAAAGCTACACCTACTGGAGCCGTTGCAAAATTTGCTGCTGCAGGAAAACCTGTTAAGAAAAAAGACTTGGCATCTATTTGTATGAGTTATGGACATATATATGTTGCTCAAGTATCTATGGGAGCAAATCAACAACAATTTTTAAAAGCTATACAAGAAGCTGAAAGTTATAATGGTCCATCTATTATAATAGCTTACTCTCCTTGTATAAATCACGGAATTAAAAAAGGAATGTCAAAATCTCAACACGAAATGAAACTTGCGACTGAATGTGGATATTGGCCAATATTTAGATATAATCCTCTATTAGAAAAAGAAGGTAAAAACCCTCTTGTTCTAGATTGTAAAGAACCTAAGTGGGAATTATATCAAGAATATTTAAAAGGAGAAACAAGATACCTAACTCTTACAAAAACTAATCCAGAAGAAGCAAAGGCTTTATTTGAAAAAAATGAACTTGATTCTCAAAAGAGATGGAGACAATATAAAAGACTTGCTAACCTAGATTACTCTGACGAAAAAACAATTTAACTTTTATAATTAATGAGTCACTTATGTGGCTCATTTTTTATTTATAAACTATTCTAAAAATAAAACAAATTTAATATTTTTTTAATAATATTAGGTGTGATACATAGAAATTTTCATAAAAAGAAAGTATAAAAATTTAAAATAATTTGACACTAAATTAATAAAGTGCTATCATTAAAATATAACAATGCATTATGCATTATGTTTTATTATTTTGTTAATTGTTTGTTAAAAATATTATTTATATTATAATATTACAAAAAATTACAAAAAATACTAAAAAAGTAAGGAGTGATATGTATGGACGAAAAAAAATTTGTTGATTTGTCTCAATTCCCAGCTGAACCATTTAAAATTAAATGTGTTGAACCAGTGAAAATGATTTCTAAAGAAGAAAGAATAAAAGCTATAAAAGAGGCTGGATATAACACTTTTAACTTGAAATCTGAAGATTGTTATATAGACTTATTAACAGATAGCGGAACTAACGCTATGTCAGATTCTCAATGGGCTGGTATGATGATAGGTGACGAAGCTTATTCAGGATCTAAAAACTGGTTATTCCTAGAATCTACAATTAAGGAACTTTTTGGTTTTAAACATGTTGTACCTACTCACCAAGGAAGAGGAGCAGAAAATATACTTTCTACCATAGCTATTAAACCAGGACAATATGTATTAGGGAACATGTATTTCACTACTACTCGTTATCACCAAGAAAGAAACGGTGGAATCTTTATAGATATAATTAGAGAAGAAGCTCATGATTCTACTAAAAATATTCCTTTCAAGGGAGATATAGACTTAGTTAAATTAGAAAATGTAATTAAAGAAAAAGGAGCAGAAAACATAGCTTACATCTGTTTGGCTGTTACTGTTAACCTTGCTGGTGGACAACCTGTTTCTATGAAAAATATGAAAGAGGTTAGAAAAATAGCTGACAAATATGGAATAAAAGTTTTCTACGATGCTACTCGTTGCGTTGAAAATGCTTATTTTATTAAAGAACAAGAACCTGAATATAAAGATAAAACAATAAAAGAAATTTGTTTAGAAATGTTTAGTTATTCTGATGGGGCAACTTGTTCTGGTAAAAAAGATGGTATAGTAAATATAGGTGGATTCCTAGCTATAAATGACGATGAGCTATTCGGAAAAGCAAAAGAAATAGTTGTTGTATTCGAAGGAATGCCTTCATACGGTGGAATGGCAGGAAGAGACATGCAAGCCATAGCTTTAGGATTTAGGGAAGCTATGCAATTTGAATACATAGAACACAGAGTAAAACAAGTTAGATATCTTGGAGAAAAGCTACTAGCTGCAGGTATACCAATAGTTGAACCAATAGGAGGACACGCAGTATTCTTAGACGCAAGAAGATTCTGTCCTCATTTAACTCAAGAACAATTCCCTGCACAATCTTTAGCAGCTGCTTTATATGTTGAAGCTGGTGTTCGTTCTATGGAAAGAGGAATAGTTTCTGCAGGTAGAGATGTTGTTACTGGAGAAAACCATAAACCAAAATTGGAAACTGTAAGATTGACTATACCAAGAAGAGTTTACACTTACAGACATATGGATGTTGTTGCTGAAGCATGTATAAACCTTTATAAACATAAAGAAGATATTAAACCTTTAAAATTTGTTTATGAACCAAAACAATTACGTTTCTTCACAGCAAAATTCGATATAGATGAATAAAAAAATAAAAAGTTAATAATGCTAAATAGTATTATTTAATTAAGGGGGGATACTGTGAGCAACAACGAAAGAGAATTCAAAACTAAATGGGGATTTATTCTAGCTTGTGTTGGATCAGCAGTAGGAATGGCTAATGTGTGGGGCTTCCCTTACAAATTAGGTTCAAGTGGTGGAGGAGCTTTTTTAGTACCATACCTAATATTCATAGCTCTATTTAGTTATGTTGGTCTATCAACAGAATATGCTGTTGGAAGAAGAGCAAAAACTGGAACACTTGGTGCATATAAAAAAGCTTGGGAAAAAGATGGAAAAACTTCCGCTATTGGAAGGAATATAGGATTTTTACCTCTAGCAGGATCTATGTGTATAGCTATAGGTTATGCAGTTATAATATCTTATGTTTTAAAAGCATTACTTAACTCTATCACTGGAGAACTTATGACAGTCAATCCAGGAGAATGGTTCGAATCTTTTGCACTACACGGATTTTCTGTGATTCCGCTTCATTTAATCATAATAGTAGTAACTCTGTTAACATTAGTATTTGGATCAGATAGTATAGAAAAATCTAATAAAGTTATGATGCCTTTATTCTTTATACTATTCTTATTTATGGCAGTTAGAATACTATTGTTACCTGGAGCATTACAAGGTTATAAATTTATGTTAACACCTGAATGGTCTATGTTAAAAGATCCAAAAATTTGGGTTTTTGCAATGGGACAAGCATTTTTCTCATTATCAGTAACAGGTAGTGGAATGATAGTTTACGGAGCTTACCTATCTGATAAAGAAGATGTTGTTGGAGCAGCAAAACAAACTGCTATATTTGATACTATAGCTGCATTCGTTGCAGCATGTGTTATGATACCAGCTTGTTTCGCTTATGGAATAGATCCTGCAGGAGGACCTGGACTATTATTTGTAACTATACCTACTATACTTCAAGACATGCCTGGTGGAAGAATATTTGCAATCGTTTTATACCTTGCGGTTGTGTTTGGTGGAATATCTTCTCTTCAAAATATGTTTGAGGTTGTTCTTGAATCTATATGTAATAGATTCCCAGTAGTAAAAAGAAATTATGGTCTAGCACTTCTATTCATCATATGTATGGGTATAGGAGTTTTTATGGAATCAATAGACAAATGGGGTCCTTGGATGGATATAGTTTCTATATATATCATACCTATAGGGGCAACTTTAGGTGCAATATCTTGGTTCTGGGTAATGAAAAAAGAAGATTTATTATATGAAATTAATAAGGGTAGAGAAAAACTAGTTGGTAATGGTTGGTATAATATTGGAAAATATGTTTATGTTCCACTTGCAGCATTACTATGCATCTACGCTTTATTAACACAAACTTCTTTCTAAAAATTAATATTATGTAGCTGGTGAGATTTTATAATCTCATCAGCTTATAATTTAAACTAATTATCATTTGGGAGAGATAATATGGAAGTCAAAAAAAAGTCGCTTAGTTCACAGATATACGATATTCTCAAAATGGAAATAATTAGTCAAAAAATACCATTTGGATCAAAAATTGTAAATTTAAATCTACAGGAAAGATTCGATGTGAGTTCTTCTCCTGTAAGGGATGCCATCAACAGACTGTATTATGATGGACTGATAGAAAGCATAGATAATAAAGGAGCTATAGTAGTAAATTTTGATAAAGATTTTTATCTTGAAGTTAACGAAATATTAATGGGAATTACTACAACGGCAATAAAATTATCGTTTGCAAAATCTAATCATAAAGAAGTTTCAGAGAGATTAGGACAATTTATAGACTTGCAGACAGAAAATGTTGGTAATGACAAGTATTACGAGTACGATTATAAATTTCATAAAACTTTCGTAGAATTTTCACAAAATTCTAGATTAAAAAAATTATATAATCAATATAATGCTCTTCATGAAATTCTTTTGAGGAGATACCATTCTTATGTCTTGAAAAGTCAAAAAAAATCTATAGAATTTCATAAACGTATGATAGATTCTTTTTTGAACGATAATTTAACAGAGTGTGTAAAATTGAATGAAACCCATTATAAACAGGCAGAAATATTTTTTAAAAATATGTTTGAACAAAATGAAAAATTCCATACAAATATACATATTGATGAATAAAATGATGTTGGTCAACATCATTTTATTTTTTTTATTAAAATGTGGTATAATAAATAGTACATTTTAAAATGGAGGGAATTATGATAGCAACTAGTAATTTAGGAATGAGATTTTCCACTAAAAAATTATTTGAAGATGTTAATTTGAAATTTACACCGGGAAATTGTTATGGAGTTATAGGAGCAAACGGAGCTGGGAAATCTACATTCATTAAAATATTATCTGGAGAAGTAGAAGCTACAGAGGGAGAAGTTATTTTTGATAAAAATAAAAGAATGTCAGTTTTAAATCAAGATCACTTTAAATATGAAAATGAAGAAGTGATGAATGTTGTCTTGATGGGAAATCAAAGACTTTGGGAAATAATATTAGAAAAGAATGAAATTTATTCTAAGGAAGATTTTACTGATGAAGATGGAATAAGAGCTGCGGAACTTGAGGGAGAATTTGCAGAATTAAATGGCTGGGAAGCAGAAACAGAAGTAGAAACTTTACTTATGGGATTAAAAATCGGAAGCGAATCTCATCATAAACTAATGAAAGAATTGTCGGAAGCAGATAAGGTAAAAGTTATGTTAGCTCAAGCTTTATTTGGAGAACCAGATGTTTTGATAATGGATGAGCCGACAAACGGTCTTGATGTTAAAACTATAAACTGGCTAGAAAATTTTATAATAAATTTAGAAAATTCGACCGTAATAGTTGTATCACACGACAGACATTTTTTAAATAGAGTGTGTACACATATAACTGATGTCGATTATGGTAAAATAACTATGCATGTTGGTAACTATGATTTCTGGTATGAATCGAATGAACTTATGTTAAAATTGTTGTCGAATAAAAACAAAAAATTGGAACAAAAAAGGCAGGCACTTCAAGAGTTTATTGCTAGATTTAGTGCAAATGCATCAAAATCGAGGCAAGCAACTTCGAGAAAAAAACAGTTAGAAAAATTACAACTTGAAGATATACAAATTTCTAATAGAAAATATCCATTTATAGAATTTAAACCTAACAGAGATGCTGGTAATAATATGCTAAAGGTTGAAGGAATTTCAAAAACTGTTGATGGAGTAAAAGTTTTAGATAATGTTTCATTTACGATAGAAACTGGAGATAAGGTTGTATTTTTAGCAAAAAATGATATAGTAAAAACAACTTTACTATCGATTTTAGCTGGAGATATAGAACCAGATTCTGGAACTTTCACTTGGGGAGTAACAACTTCTCAAGCTTATATGCCGAGAGATAACAGCAAATTTTTTGAAAATAAGGACTTAAATCTTATCGAGTGGTTAAGACCTTACTCTCCGGATGATCACGAAGCATTTATAAGAGGATTTTTGGGAAGAATGCTATTTTCTGGAGAAGAAGCGTTAAAAAAATGTGGAGTGCTATCCGGAGGAGAAAAAGTTAGATGTATGATATCAAAGCTTATGTTATCGGGAGCTAATGTTTTATTATTTGATAATCCGAGCGATCACTTAGATTTGGAATCGATAACTTCACTTAACAAAGCGTTGATAAAATTTAATGGAACTGTACTTTTTGGTGCACACGATCACGAATTTATACAAACTGTATCGAATAGAATAATCGAAATAACACCGAAGGGAATAGTTGATAAGAGAATGAGTTATGATGAGTATTTGGAGGACGAAACTGTACAGGCTAAATTAGATGAAATGTATTCTTAAAATGGAGTAATTATGAAATATATAATATCTTTAGATCAAGGTACTACTAGTTCGAGAGCAATAATATTTGATGAAAATCAAAAAATAGTTGGAATATCTCAAAAAGAGTTTAAACAAATTTATCCTAAAGAGGGATGGGTTGAACAAGATCCGATGGAGATATGGTCTAGCCAGAGTGGAGTTTTAGCCGAAGTAATTGCTAGAACTGGAATCTCTCACGAAAATATAATAGGAATAGGAATAACCAACCAGAGAGAAACAACTATTATGTGGGACAAAAAAACTGGAGTTCCAATATACAATGCGATAGTTTGGCAATGTAGAAGAACTGCAGAAATCTGTGATGAATTAAAAAAAATGGAAAATTTTGAAAGCTACATAAAAGATAACACAGGACTTTTAATCGATGCATATTTTTCTGCAACAAAAATAAAATGGATTTTAGATAACGTTGAAGGAGCGAGAGAAAAAGCTGAAAAAGGTGAATTATTATTTGGTACTGTTGATAGTTGGTTGATATGGAAATTAACTGAGGGAGAAGTCCATGCAACGGATTTTACAAATGCTTCAAGAACTATGTTATTTAACATAAAAAAACTTGAATGGGACGAAAAAATTTTAGAAACTTTAAAAATTCCAAAATCAATTTTGCCTGAAGTAAAAAATAGTAGTGAAATTTTTGGATACACTAATTTGAGCGGGAAAAATCTATTTAAAATTCCAATAGCTGGGGTTGCAGGAGATCAACAATCAGCTCTTTTTGGTCAAACTTGTTTTTATCCAGGAGAATCAAAAAATACTTATGGAACTGGATGCTTTTTACTGATGAATACCGGAAATAAAATGGTTAAAAGTAATAATGGATTAATAACTACAATAGCAATTTCTATAAATGGAAATGTTGAGTACGCTTTAGAAGGAAGTATTTTTACTGCGGGGGCTGGAATACAGTGGTTAAGAGATGAGATGAAAATTATAAATGAATCTAGCGATAGCGAATATTTTGCAAGAAAAGTAAAAAATAATGGAGGCGTATATTTTGTTCCTGCATTTGTCGGATTGGGAGCTCCTTATTGGGATATGTATGCAAGAGGTAGCATTTTTGGTCTCACAAGAGGAGTAAATAAGAATCATATTATAAGAGCAACTCTGGAATCGATAGCATATCAAACTAAAGATGTTATATCGGCAATGGAAGAAGATTCAGGAATATTACTTAACTCATTAAAGGTTGACGGTGGAGCTTCGTCTAACGATTTTTTAATGGAATTTCAGTCTGACATTTTAAATGTTAAAGTAACGAGGCCAAATATTATAGAAACTACAGCACTTGGTGTTTATTATTTGGTAGGATTAGCTGTAGGACTGTTCCGTTCTAAAGAAGATATTAAAAAAAGATGGAACTTGGAAAAAGAATTTGTACCTAAAATGAATGACGAAGAAAGAACATTTTTGTATTCTTCTTGGAAAAAAGCAATCGATAGAACTCTACTATGGAACAAATAATTTTTTAGAATTTGAAAAAATTTATTTTTTATAGATCACTGCAATTTAAAAAATTCTTTCGGCTAACGATAAAAAAAATTATATTCAAATACATAGTTTTAATATGAAATAGAAAAAAATTTTAAAATAATTTGTAATCATTACAAAAAAATTGACTTTTTTTGTCAACTGTGCTATTATTAAAATATAGAAAAAAAATCAAACAATATAGGAGGAATAAATATGAAAAATGTAGAAAAATTAAACGCTTACTTAGCTAACGTAGCTGTATTAATAATTAAATTACACAACTTACACTGGAATGTAGAAGGAAGACAATTCCATTCTATTCACACATACACAGAAACTATGTATGATGAATTTTTTGAAAAATACGATTCAGTAGCAGAATTAATCAAAATGAACGGAGATTCTCCACTTGTAAGAATGTCTGACTATTTAAAAGTTGCTACTGTTAAAGAACTAGAAGGAAAAGCTTTCACACCTACAGAAGTTTTAGATATTATATTAGCAGATTTAAAACTTATGTCTGAAGATGCAAAAGCAATTAGAAGTCTAGCTGACGAAGCTGATCAATTTGACGTAGTTTCAGAAATGGAAGATCACTTGGCTTACTACGCTAAACAAATTTGGTTCATTAAAGCTACATTAAAAGGATGCGACTGCTAATAGAAAAATAAACTAAAAGTCCCTTTTTTAAGGGACTTTTTTATTTATTTGATTTTTTATTTCTAATAATGTATAATTTTACTGTTAAAAATATGTCCACGTACCTCAGTAGGATAGAGGGTTCGCCTCCTAAGCGAAACGTCGTAGGTTCAATTCCTATCGTGGACGCCATAAAAATAAACACCAAAAATGCAATAATGTATTTTTGGTTTTTTTATTAAAAAACTTTTCAATAAAAAAGTGTAAAACAAATGTTTTACACTTTTTAAATTTATATTTATTTTAGAATAATCCACTGATAGTTCCATTTTCGTCTATGTCTATTAATTCAGCAGAAGGTTTTTTAGGAAGTCCTGGCATGTCAATTATATCTCCAGCCATTACTATTATGAATCCTGCACCAAGAGCCAATCTTAATTCTTTTATGTTAACTTTGAATTTTTTTGGTCTTCCTAAAAGATTTTGATTATCTGATATAGATTTTTGAGTTTTAGACATACATACAGGTAATTTGTTAAGTCCTTCTTTTTCAATTAATTCAAAAACTTTTTTAGTACCTGCAGCAAAAACTACTCCATCTGCACCATAAATTTCTTTACAGATTTTTTCTATTTTTTCTTTTATTGTAAGATTTTCATCGTAGAAATAATCAAATTCTTTATCGTTTTCATCTATAGCTTTTATAACTTTGTTGGCAAGGTCTATTCCACCTTCTCCACCTTTAGCCCAAACATCACATAAAGAAACTTCAACACCGTATTTAGCACAGAAATCTTCTATGAATTTAATTTCTTCTTCTGTATCTGTAACGAATCTGTTTATAGCAACAACTAATGGTAATTTATAACAGTTTTGAATATTTTCGATGTGTTTTTCAAGATTTTCTATTCCTTTTTCAAGGCTTCCTTCACCGTGATGTTTTAATGCTCTAACAGTAGCAACTATTACTGCACAATCAGGTTTTAATCCACCTAATCTACATTTAATGTCGATGAATTTTTCTGCTCCTAAATCGGCAGCAAATCCAGCTTCTGTAACTGCGTAGTCTGAAAGCTTTAGTGCCATTTTTGTAGCTAATAATGAATTACATCCATGAGCTATATTTGCAAAAGGTCCTCCGTGTATGAAAACAGGAGTGTGTTCTAATGTTTGAACTAAGTTAGGTTTGATTGCTTCTTTAAGTAATGCTGCAACTGCACCTTCTATTTTTAAATCTCCAACTCTTAATAATTTTCCGTCTAAAGAGGTAGCGAAAACTATATTTTTAATTTTTTCTTTTAATTCAGTGATTGAATTAGATAGACAAAGTATTGCCATAATTTCTGATCCAACAGTTATTTGGAAAGAAGATTCTCTAGGAATTCCATTTGCCTTTCCACCAAGACCGATTATTATGTTTCTAAGAGATCTGTCGTTCATATCGACAACTCTTTTCCAATTTATTTTTGTAATGTCTATTCTTAATTCGTTACCAGAATTTATATGGTTATCTATACAAGCTGAAACTAAATTGTGAGCAACTCCAATAGCATGTAAATCTCCAGTGAAGTGAAGGTTGATATCTTCCATAGGAATAACTTGAGAATATCCTCCTCCAGCAGCTCCACCTTTAACTCCAAATACTGGACCAAGAGATGGTTCTCTGATTGCTGCAACAGATGATTTTCCTATTTTATTAAAAGCTTGAGTAAGTCCTATAGTAACAGTAGATTTTCCTTCTCCTGCAGGAGTAGGAGTAATAGCAGTAACAAGTATCAATTTCCCGTCTTTTTTGTCTTTTCTACTATTTAGAACGTCAAGGTTTACTTTTGCTTTGTACTTTCCGTATTGTTCTATATCGTCAGAAGTAAGACCAATTTTTTTAGCAATTTCTTCGATATGTAGCATAGGTGTTTCTTGGGCAATTTGAATATCAGTTTTCATTATTAACCTCCATTAAATTAAAAAAGTAAAAATTAACAAATTTTTCTTAAGCCTATACTAACACATTAAAATCATTTTGAAAACTTTTTTTTTAAGTTTATCAATATATTTTTTATAGGGAATGAGTTTTTATCCTTATTTTTAAATTGATTTTAATAATATTATCAAAAAATTATTTTTTTAAAAATATTTTCTCCTTTTATTTTCTTGTTTGCACTTTTAAATATATTTTTTTTGATGTATAATATTTTAAAGAAAAAATTATTGGAGGGATACATATGAATTTTAATTGTGTAAAGAAAATAGATAAAGATTATATAAAGCACTTATATTTCGTTTTTGACGGAGATGAAAAATATCCAGAATTTTTGAATGCGACAAATAAGAAAATAATTGCTAAAAATCCAACTTTCAAAAAGATGGAAAACAAATTAGGAAAAGTTTACGATTTTGGGTTCACTCAAGATAATCGTTCTGTAAATTTATCTTTGGTTTGTCTTGGAGATAAAAAAACTTTTGATAATAATAAATTAAGAGAAATACTATACACAAATTTATCAAATTTAACTGGAGATGTTTTAGTAGAATTTTCTGATAAGTGTGCTGAAAATTTCAATATCATAGCCGAAGAAATCGAACACATAAATTATAGATTTGATAAATATTTATCTGAAAAAAATAAGGAAAAATTAAATGTAGATGTTTGTACTGCTGCAAAAAAACCTACTAAACTTGAAGGGTACGAACTTGCTAAAATATCAAATATAGTTAAAGATTTAATAAATGAGCACTCAGAAGTTATGACGCCTAAACGTTTATCAGAAAGAGCTAAAGAAATTGGAAAAGAATTCGGATTTAATGTAAAAGTTTTTGACGAAAAATCTATAGAAAAATTTGGAATGAAAGCTTATCTTTCTGTTGCTAGAGCGGCACATCACAGACCTTATTTAATAGTTATGTCATATAATGGAGATGCAAAATCAAAATATAGATACGGTTTAGTTGGAAAGGGATTGACATATGATACTGGTGGCCTTTCTTTAAAACCTACAGATGGAATGCTTGCAATGAAAAGTGATATGGGTGGATCCGCAACTATGATAGGAGCAATGGCAGCAATATCAAAAATGAAAATCAAAAAAAATGTTGTGGCTGTAGTTGCTGCTTGTGAAAATTCTATAGGACCTAACGCTTATAGACCTGGCGATGTAGTAGAAACTATGAACGGTAAAACTATAGAAATAAATAATACCGATGCTGAAGGAAGAGTTACTTTAGCTGATGCACTTACATATATAATAAGAAAAGAAAAAGTTGATGAAATTATAGATGCGGCAACTTTAACTGGAGCTATTATGATTGCTCTTGGCGAAGATTTAACTGGATTATTTACAAATGACGATAAATTTGCTGATGAATTTATGAAAAATAGTAAAGAATGGAAAGAAGAATTTTGGAAAATGCCTATGTTAGATTCTTTCAAAAGATATTTAAAATCAGAAATAGCTGATATGCAAAATACTGGTGGCAGAATGGGAGGCTCAATATCTGCTGCAAAATTTTTAGAAGAATTTGTTGAAGATAAAAAATGGATACATTTAGATATAGCGGGAACGGCTTTTAGTAGCGGTTCAAAATATTACAAAAAGGGAGCTACGGGAGAAGTATTTAGAACTATATATTCATATATAAAAAATAATAAAAACTAATTAATCTCTGGGGGAGTTTATGATTAAAAAAAGTGAGTACTATGGAAATTTTTTCCTTTTTGTTACCGCATTAATTTGGGGTAGTGCATTCGTTGCACAAAAAGGAAGCATGGATTATATAGGACCATTTACTTTTAACGCTTCAAGATCAACTTTATCTGCAATTTTTTTACTAACATTTATAGTTATAAAAGATAAACTTATTAATAAAAATGAAGATATAAAATTAAATTATAATCATTCTTTTAAAAATAAAAATTTAATTGTCGGTGGTATACTTTGTGGTATCTGTCTATTTATAGCTTCTGCATTGCAACAGTACGGATTAATTTTTGTTACGGCAGGTAAAGCAGCTTTTATAACTACGCTCTACATATTGATGATACCTTTAATTTCTATCTTCTTTAAAAAAAGAGTTAGTAATTTAACTTGGTTTGCAGTAGTGCTTGGAACTTTCGGTCTATATTTTCTTGCGATACCTAGTAGCGGATTTCAAAATATTAACATCGGAGATTTTATAGAATTTGTAGGAGCATTCTTTTGGGGTGCTCATATTCTGGTAATAGATAAATATTCAAAAGATGTCGATGTAGTTAAACTATCTTTTTTACAATTTTTTGTAAGCACGTTACTTTCTTGGGTAGTTGCATTTACATTTGAAGATGTAAGTTTAGTAGGATTATCAAAAACTTTTCTCATGATAGCATACGCGGGAGTAATGTCTGGCGGAGTCGGATACACTTTACAAATGGTTGGTCAAAAATATTCTAACAATCCTACTTTAGCTTCACTAATTTTGAGTTTTGAATCAGTGTTTGGAGTTTTAACCGGATATTTATTATTGGGAGAAAATTTGACGAAAAGAGAACTTTTAGGTTGTGTGGCAATGTTTATTGCAGTAATTATTGCACAGTTACCTGATGATTTTTTCAAAAAGAAATATATGTTAAAAGAGTAAATTATTTGGAGTTTAATTACGTTAATGTTTGGCGTTTTTGAACTCCATTATTTTTTAGAAAATTTTTATTTTTAAATTTGACTAATATTTTAAAAAAACTCTATCAACACGCCATAAAATAGACATATCTTTTTATAGCTCGTCATATACGCCTAGCAGACTTTCTAAAAGAAAAAGTGATATAAACTATGCCTCGTATCAAAATAACGCTTAATTTTAGATTGATTAAAATCTCAATAATATGGTAAGTTGCCAACTTAAAAACGTTTTGTACTATTATAGTAAACGCCATTTTTATGTGGTTTATTAACTTTTTGTGTTGAGGTTATCTCAAAAATCTAACAAAAATATAGCAAGATTCAACACCATTAAAAATCATTGAAAATCAAGCGTTTATAAAATTGTCAGAAGTTTATAAAAAAATAAATATTAACACTAAAAAATTACAAAAAAAAATGATAAAATTAGATAAAAAATATTGAGGTGTGTATATGGAAAAATTAGAAATGCTTATTAGCAGAGAAGAAATAGAAAAAAGACTAACAGAAATTGCAAAACAACTAGAAAAAGATTATGAAAATGAAAAGGTAATTTTTGTTGGAATACTAAAAGGCTCATTTGTTTTTTTAGCAGATATTATAAGAAAAGTAAAAATTCCTATAGAAATTGATTTTATGACCGCATCAAGCTATGGAAACGAAACTGTTTCTAGTGGTTCTGTAAAAATTGTTAAGGATATAGATATAAATGTAAAAAATAAACACATTTTACTCGTTGAAGATATTGTTGATACTGGATACACACTTGATTATGTAAAAAAATTTTTGGATAGTAAGGGTGCAAAAAGTGTAAAGTGTTTAGCACTTTTAGATAAGCCAGAAAGAAGAAAAGTAGATATAGATGTTGAGTATATAGGATTTACCATTCCTGATAAATTTATAGTTGGATACGGTATAGATTATGCTCAAAAATATAGAAACTTAGATCATATTGCAGCAGTTACTCTGATATAATATAGAATTTTAATATTCTTGATAAAAAAATTTTTAAATGATAAAATAAAATAATAATAAAATTTTATGGAGGTAGTAATGATTCCCAATAATATAGAAGTATTAATATCAAGAGAAGAAGTAGAAAAAAGAATAAAAGAACTTGCACAACAAATAGAAAACGATTACAGAGATAAAGATTTAATATGTATAGGATTATTAAAGGGATCAGTTTTATTTTTGTGCGATTTAGTAAAAGAAATAAAGTTACCTCTTGTAATAGATTTTATGAATGTATCTAGTTATGGAGATGAAACTGTTTCTAGAGGAGTCGTAAGAATAGTAAAAGATACAGATTTAGATGTAAAAGATAAGGACATTTTGCTTGTAGAGGATATTATTGACACTGGATACACACTTGACTATGTAAAAAATATGATAAAGATGAAGGGAGCAAAATCTGTCAAATGTATTTCTCTTCTGGATAAACCAGAAAGAAGGAAAGTGAATATAGAGGCTGATTACATAGGATTTAAAGTGCCTGATAAATTTGTTATAGGATACGGACTAGACTATATACAAAAATATAGAAATTTACCTTACATCGCAGTTTGGAAAGAAGAAGTTTAGGAGTTTAAATGTCGTTTAAACACAAAAAAAAATATGGTCAAAATTTTTTGACTGACGAAAAAGAAATTTTAGAAAAAATAATTTCTGTATCTAATGTAAACGAAAATGATGAAGTGATAGAAATAGGACCTGGAGAAGGAGCTCTTACAGAATTACTTATAGACAATGCTAAAAGAGTTTGTAGTTTTGAAATAGACGAAGATTTAGAAAAAATTTTAAAAAAGAAATTTGGAAATAAAGAAAATTATACGCTTGTAATGGGAGATGTTTTAGATGCAGATTTTAATGTACACATAAAAAATTCTGCAAAAATTGTTGCTAATATACCATACTATATAACTTCTCCAATAGTTGATAAAATATTGAAAAATAGAAAAATTATAACTGAAGCGTATATTATGGTACAAAAAGAAGTTGGAGAAAGAATATGTGCGAAAAAAGGCAAAGAAAGATCGGTTCTTACTTTAGCTGTGGAATATTTTGCAGATGCTAAATATTTATTCACTATACCGCGAGAAAAGTTTACTCCCATACCTAATGTGGATTCTGCTTTTATTGCTATAAAACCGTATTCAGAGCCTAAATATGAAAAATTAGTTTCTGAGGAAGTTTTTTTTAAGTATGTAAAAGCGGCTTTTTCAAGCAAGAGAAAAAATATTACTAATAATTTATCCACTTTAAATTTTTCTAAAGAAATAATAAAAGAAAAATTAAAATCACTTGGTATAAGCGAAAATGAGAGGGCGGAAAATATTAGTATAGAAGATTTTATAAAAATTATAAAATCTTTTGAAGGAGAAAATTATGAATAGCAAGCAAAAAAGTTATGAATTTATAGTTCAGAGTTCGAGAGAAGATATAGATTTTGTAAATAAAATAATAGAAGCGTATGAAGGTGTAGGTGTTGTTAGAACACTCGATCCAGCAAAGGGACTGTTAAGTATAATATCCACTTACGATTTTAAAGATTTTATTAAAGAAATAATAGAAGATTTAGGTAGAAGGTGGGTTAAAGCTGAAATAATTGAAGAAGGCCTTTGGACAGGCAGATTGTAATGGAGGTATCATTTTGGAAAGATTAGAAAAATTAATAAATTTTATTATTAAGGACCTAGTTGACGATAAAGAAAAAGTCAATATAACTTATGAAATAGTTGATTCAGAAGTTACTTTTAAAGTTATGGTAGCTAAAGGAGAAATGGGAAAAGTGATAGGTAAAAATGGACTTACGGCTAATGCTATAAGAGGAGTTATGCAAGCTTCTGGAACTAAAGATAAACTTGAAGTTAATGTTGAATTTGTTGACTAGGAGATTTTTATGAGTCTTTTAATACTGGGTAAAATTTTAGGAACTCATCATTTAAAAGGGGAAGTCAAAGTTTTGTCTGAAATGGAAAATTTAGAGAGATTAGTAGGAGAAAAAATAATAGTAGAATTTGAAGATAAACAACAACGACTACTTACAGTTAAAAGTGTAAAACATTTTGTCCAAAATAAATGGTCTTTTATTTTTGATGAGATAAATAATAAAAAAGATGCAGACTTTTTAAGAAATTCATATATAAAAGTTAGAAGAGAAGTACTTGGTATATCTGATGACGAACATTTTTTGAGTGAAACTATAGGTATGGAAGTAATTGATATGTCAAATGGTATGTGCATAGGAAAAGTAGAAGAAATATACGAAACTGCAGCACATAATATTTTTGTTGCAAGAAATAAAAACTATGAAACGATGATACCAGATGTCGATGAATTTATTCTTAACATAGATTATGAAGAAAGAAAAATATATGTAAAGTTAATAGATGGACTCATGGAAGATATAAGTATAGGGAGAAAGAATGAAAATTAATATAGTCACTTTATTTCCAAAAATGTTTGAAGGATTTATAAGTGAAAGTATTATTTCCAGATGTATAGATAGGGAACTTTTAAGTATAAAAATAATTAATCTTAGAGACTACTGTTATGACAAGCATAAACAGGCTGACGACATACCTTTTGGTGGAGGACATGGTATGGTTTTAAAACCAGAACCACTTTTTAGAGCTTTAAAAAATATTGGTGGAAAAAAAATATTTGTCTCTCCTCAGGGAAAAATTTTCGATCAGAAAATGGCAGTAGAAATTGCTAATTTGGATGAAATAACAATAGTTGCAGGGCATTATGAGGGCATAGATCAGAGAGTAATAGATGAATTTATAGACCTTGAAATTTCTATAGGAGATTATGTTTTGACTGGAGGAGAACTTCCTGCTATGGTAATTGTTGATGCAGTTGCTAGAATGATTCCGGGTGCGATAAAAAAAGAATCTTATGAAAATGATTCTTTTTTTAACGGCTTGCTTGACTATCCACAGTATACTAGACCTTCAATTTACGATGGGAAATCAGTTCCTGAAATTCTTTTGTCTGGACATCATAAAAATATAGAAAAATGGAGAAAAGAACAAAGTATTAGAAACACTTACATAAAAAGAAGAGACCTTTTAGAAAAAAAAGAATTAACTGAAGAAGAAAAAAAAATATTGAATAAGATAATAAAAGATATTGAATCGGAGCATGAAAATGAGAAGTAAAATATATGTTGGATTGGTACATTATCCAGTTTATAATAGAAGAAATGAAGTAGTTTGTACTTCTGTAACAAATTTTGATATTCATGATATATCTAGAACTTGTAGTACTTATGATATAAAAGCTTATAGACTTGTTGTTCCTGCTGAAGCACAGAAGGTATTGACACAAAGAATTATAAGTTATTGGCAAGAAGGAATAGGAAAGGAATATAATAAGGATAGAGAGAGAGCTTTTGAATTTACAAGAGTCGTATCTAGTATAGATGAAGTGGTAGAAGAAATTGAAAAAGAAGAGGGAGAAAAACCTTTAATAATAACTACTTCTGCAAAAATTTTTGAAAATTCAATATCGTATAAAAATTTATCTGAAAAAATTTTTAATGATAATAAACCATATTTATTACTGTTTGGAACTGGATGGGGTCTTACTAAAGAGGTAATGGATATGTCTTCTTATATATTGGAACCTATAAGGGCAAGAGCGAAATATAATCATTTATCAGTTAGGGGAGCAGTTGCAATTATTTTAGATAGACTGTTAGGTGAGGATTAGTTTGGAGGAAATATGACTAACTATGTTATAGTGCCGCACGAAAAATTTTATGAAAAATTAAATTTAACTACCTTAGTTATATCTAAAGTAAGTATAAATTCTAAAATTAGAAAAGTAATTATCAACTGTTCAGCTAAGGGGATGAATTGCTTAAAGGAACAAGATATAATTTATAAAGAGTTAAAAAGAATTTTTGATGATGCGATAGATATATTTTTTATTACTGAGTGTGATAAGTTTATAGATAAAGAAAATTATATAAAAGAAGTAATAGAGATGTCTATTGCAAAACTGAAATCAAAAAATACTACAGCTAAAACATATCTAAATAATTTTTTAATCAAGCCAGAAGAAAATATAGTAAAAATAGAACTTAATGATAAACATTATATAAATATGCTAAAAAAAGAAAAAATGGATATTAAGTTAGATAATATACTGAGAGAATACGGGTTCGACTCTTTTAACATAGGATTTTATTTTGGAGATTTAACTGGAGTTGAATTTAAAACTCATGAAAAAGTTATAGACTATGTTGCTGAGTTTGAAAAAAAAGTTGAAGAAGAGAGAAAACAAAATTTGGAAAAATTAAAAAATTCTAAAGAAACAAGTTATAACGGATATTCTAAATTTAAAAATAAAGATATAAAGGCTGATGCAATATCGATAGCTGAAGCTTATGACACATTTGTTGGAGAAAAATGTGTCATCGAGGGAGAGGTTTTTTATTCTGAAAAAAGGGTATTAAAAAATGGGAATTCTCTAATTGTTTTTAGAGTTTATGATAAGAGTGAATCTATAAGTGTGAAGAAATTTTTAAAACCGAATGAAGATTTTTCTGTATCAACTGGAGAATACGTAAAAGTATCTGGTAGGGTACAAGTAGAAATGTATGGCAACGATTCTAAAAATGAAAAAGTAATTATAGCCGATAGCATAAATAAGATAGAAAGTAAATTTGACGTAATAGAAGATAAATGTGAAGAAAAAAGAGTAGAATTACATACGCATACTAAAATGAGTGAAATGGTTGGTGTGTGTGATGTTGAAGATTTAATAAAAAGAGCAAAAGTTTACGGCCATAAAAGTATAGCCATAACAGATTATGGAACAGTTCATTCTTTTCCTGCAGCATATAAAATAGCTAAAAACAACGATATAAAAGTTATTTTTGGTTGTGAAATGTATATGGTTGACGACGAAGAAATCATGGTACAAAATTCAAATAACGAAGATTTATCAAAATTAAAAATTGATGAAGAAGAGTTTGTAGTTTTTGACTTAGAAACACTTGGTCTTAATTCAAAATTAAATGAAATAATAGAAATAGGTGCTGTAAAAATTAAGAACGGAGATATAGTTAGCCGTTTTTCTGAGCTTGTAAATCCTCTTAAACCCATTCCTAAAAGAATAACTGAGATTACAAAAATTACGAACGATATGGTGGAGCAAAAACCAACCATAGAAGAAGTAATAGCTAGATTTTATAAATTTATAGATGGTGCTACACTTGTTGCACATAACGCTGCTTTTGATATGGGATTTATATCACGGGATATAAAAAAATATTTAAAAGTAGATTTAAATGTGAGGGTAATAGATACTCTACAAATGGCAAGAGATCTCTACCCAGACTTAAAAAATTATGGTCTTGCTAATTTAAATAAACATCTTGGGTTATCTCTTGAAAATCATCACAGAGCAGTAGATGACGCAACAGCAACTGCTAAAATGTTTAAAATATTTTTGGAAAAGTACAAAGAGAAAAAAGCTGTTACATTAGAAGATATAAATACAACTGTATCAATAAACGTTCAAAAACAATCAGTCAAAAATATTGTAGTTTTAGTTAAAAATTTAACTGGACTAAAAAATTTATACAAGCTAGTTTCAAAATCTCATATAGATTATTTTGGAAATAAAAGACCTCGTATACCAAAAACTATTTTAAAAGAAAATAGAGAAGGACTTTTAATAGGTTCGTCTATGTCTGCTCATTTTATGAATACGGGAGAGCTGTCTGAACTATATTTCAGAAATAATATTTACAAATTAAAAAGTAGCATAGACTTTTATGATTATATTGAAATTTTACCTAAGAGTTGTTATAACGAATTGTATGAGGATGAAGATACTGGAACTATAAAATCTGAAAAAGATATAGAAGAAATGAACAAATTTATTTACGAACTTGCAAAAGAAAAAAATAAATTAGTTGTTGCCTCTTCAAATGTACATTATTTAGATAGAGAAGATTATATTGCTAGATCGATACTGCTTTATGGTAGCGGTAATGTATACGACGAAAAACAATATAAAATTGATAATGGATTTTATTTCAGAACAACGGATATGATGTTGGAAGAATTTAATTATCTTGGCGAAGATATAGCAAGAGAAGTTGTAATAAAAAATACAAACGCAATATCCGAAATGACTGAAATGGTAAAACCTGTACCGGACGGATTCTATCCTCCATCACTAGAAAATTCTGAGGAAATGGTTAGGGAGATGACGTATAGTAGGGCGTATCAAATATATGGCAATCCTCTTCCTGACATTGTAGAGCAGAGATTAAAAAGAGAGCTTGATGCAATAATAGGAAATGGATTTTCTGTACTCTATTTATCTGCACAAAAATTAGTAAAAAAATCTTTAGATAATGGATATTTAGTTGGATCTAGAGGGTCAGTAGGATCTTCTTTAGTTGCGTACATGATGGGAATAACCGAAGTAAATGCGTTATATCCACACTATATTTGTACTAATGAAAACTGTAAACACAGTGAATTTACAGACAAAGAGGGAGCGGGAGTTGACCTTCCTCCTAAAAATTGTCCTAAATGTAACTCTGAAATGAAAAGGGATGGATACTCTATACCTTTTGAAGTATTTATGGGATTTAATGGAGATAAGGTACCAGATATCGATCTTAACTTTTCAGGAGAATATCAAACAGAAATACACAGATATTGTGAAGAACTTTTTGGTAAAGAAAATGTTTTTAAGGCTGGAACTATAAATACACTTGCCGAAAAAAATGCTTTGGGGTATGTAAAAAAATATTTTGAAGAAAATAACTTGAAAATAAGTGATGCTGAATTAGTAAGGCTGTCTTTAAAATGTCAAGGAGCGAAAAAAACTACAGGTCAACATCCAGGTGGAATGATAATAGTACCTCGAGGAAATTCTATCTATGAATTTTGTGCGGTGCAAAGGCCTGCGAATGACATGAACAACCCATCTATAATAACACATTATGATTATCATGTTATGGACGAGCAATTAGTTAAGTTGGATCTGTTAGGACATGATGATCCTACTACTATAAAATTACTTGAAGAATATACGGGAGTGTCAGTTGCCGACATACCTTTAAATGATGAAGCTACACTTAAAATTTTCTCGTCAACAGAATCGCTAAATGTAACTAAAGAAGAAATTGGATCAGAAGTGGGGACATATGGTGTTCCAGAATTTGGAACCGGTTTTGTAAGAGAAATGTTAGTTGACACTAAACCTAAAACTTTTGCAGAATTAGTAAGAATTTCAGGGCTTTCTCACGGAACAGATGTGTGGCTTAACAATGCACAAGAATTTGTAAGAAGTGGAGAAGCGACTCTATCTGAAATTATTACCGTAAGAGATGATATAATGAACTATCTAATAGATCAGGGTATAGATAAGTCGATTGCATTTAAAATAATGGAATTTGTAAGAAAAGGGAAGCCATCAAAAGATGTAGAACAGTGGGCCGAATATTCTAAATTGATGAAGGAAAAAAATGTAAAAGATTGGTATATAGAATCTTGTAGACGAATACAATATATGTTTCCTAAAGGGCACGCAGTTGCTTATGTTATGATGGCAGTAAGAATAGCTTATTTTAAAGTTCATTATCCTCTTGCATTTTACGCCGCATATCTTTCTAGAAAAGCTGAAGATTTTAATTATGAAAATATGTCTAACAATATAGTTGCTAAAATGAGATTAAACGATTTATCAGATATTTCAAAAATCGGTAAGCTAGATGTTAAAAAGAAAACTGAACAAAATATATGCGAAATTATAGTTGAAATGTATGCAAGAGGAATAGAACTGTTGCCTATAGATATTTATAAATCTCACGGCACAAAATTTACTATAGAAAAAGGGAAAATTAGGATACCACTTATTGGAGTAAGCGGACTTGGACTTTCTGTGATAGAAAATATTGTCAAAGAAAGAGAAAAAGAAGAATTTTTGTCCGTTGAAGATATAAAAAGGAGAACGAAAATATCTCAAACAGTTTTAGAGAAATTAAAAATGATGGGAGCGATACGTGATTTAAATGAAACTAACCAAATAAAACTGTTTCAGTTTTAAAAATAATTTATAAGGAGGTATTGATGACTTTACAAGAAAGAGTGTTAAGTTACAAAGATGAAGTAGTGAGAGAGATTCAAAATGCTGTTAGAGTAAGAAGTGTTAAAGAAGCAGCGTTACCAGGTATGCCTTTTGGAGAAGGGCCAGCTAAAGCATTAGATCATTTTATGGATTTAGCTGAAAAATTAGGCTTTAAAGCTGAAAAATTTGATAACTATGCTATGCATATAGATATGGGAGAAGGAGAAGAAACTCTTGGAATACTAGCCCATGTTGACGTAGTTCCAGAAGGGAATAACTGGACATATCCACCTTATGGAGCAGAGATTCACGACGGAAAAATTTATGGAAGAGGAACGCTTGATGACAAAGGTCCAGCTATAATTTCTCTTTATGCTATGAAAGCTTTAAAAGATAGCGGTATTAAATTGAACAAGAAGATTAGAATGATTTTGGGAGCTGACGAAGAAAGTGGAAGTGCTTGTTTAAAATATTATTTTGGAGAACTAAAAATGCCACATCCAGAAGTAGCTTTTACACCTGACTCTAGTTTTCCAGTAACTTATGCAGAAAAAGGAGCTATTAAAGCAAAAATAGTGAGAGAATTTAACACACTGGATGGATTAGTTGTAAATGGAGGAAATGCGTTTAACTCTGTTGCTAACGAAGCTGTTGGAAGCATTCCAAAATCTTTTGTTGGAAAAGTAGAAAATAAAAATAAAGTTACTTTTAAAGAAGAAGGAGACAAAATAACTTTTGTATCAGAAGGAGTTCCTGCTCACGGAGCTAGACCAAGCTTAGGGTACAATGCAATAAGTGCTTTTTTTGAAACTCTTAAAGAGTTTGAAATAAAAAATGAGGAATTAAAAGAAATTACTGATTTTTTTGCAAATTGCATAAAAATGGAAACTGACGGAACATCTCTTGGAATAGCTTGCGATGATGGAGAAACAGGAGCCTTAACTTTAAATATCGGAAAAATAATACTAGAAAATAATAAGTTTGAATTATGGTTTGACATAAGAATTCCTTCAAAAATAAAGGTTGAAGAAATAGTAGAAAAATTAAAAAAATCTATAGAAGATAATAAATTTAATTGTCTAATACACTCTACTACAAACCCTCTTTATGCTGATAGAGAAGGATTTTTAGTAAAAACTCTTATGGAAGCATATCAAGATGTTACAGGAGATATGGAATCTAAACCTAAAGCTATAGGTGGTGGAACATACGCTAAACAAACAAAAAATTGTGTTGCTTTTGGAGCGTTATTAGCATCTCAAGAAGATAGATTCCATCAAAGAGATGAGTATTTAGAAATATCAAAAATAGATACTTTGTTAAAAATTTATGTTGAATCTATATACAGATTGGCAAGATAAGGAGAGAATAAAAATTACATGTGGAAAAAAGTAGATATAGATTCTAAAGAGGTAATAGACTCATATACAAAAAATAAATTTAGAATAAATGATTTTTCATTTACAAATTTATTTTTGTGGTCCTATGGTGAAAATATGGAATATGAAGAAGAAGATGGAGTTTTAACTATCAGAGGATATTACTGCAATAACGAATATTATTTCATGCCTCTTGTTAAGGAAATAAATGAGGAATCTATAAAAAAAATTAAGGAAAAGATACGAAAAATACTTTCTGAAAATAAACCGATAGGATATTTTACAGAAGAATTTAAAAATATTTTAGAAGGTGATTTTAATTTTTTAGAAGATAGGGACTATTTTGATTATGTCTATCTTGTTGAAGATTTAGCCCATTTAAAGGGAAGAAAATATTCAAAAAAAAGAAACAGAATAAATTTGTTTTTAAAAAACTATAATTACAGTTATGAAAATATTAATAGTAAAAATGTGAATGAAGTTTTAGAATTTCAAAAAAAATGGTACGAAAATCATATAAGCAACTTGGAAGAAAAAGAAATTTTAAAAAACGAAACTGTGGGAATAGAAAATATCTTAAAAAATTTCGATAAGTTAGACGTAAAAGGAGGAGTATTAAGAGTTGACGGAGAAATAGTTGCATATACAATAGGTGAGTTAATTTCTCCAGAAATGGTAGTAATACATGTTGAAAAGGCAATGACAGAGTTTAGTGGAAGTTATCAGGCAATCAACTCTTTGTTTTTACAAAATGAATTTTTAAATATTAAATATGTAAACAGAGAAGACGATTTTGGTGACGAAGGATTAAGAGAAGCTAAGCAGTCTTATTATCCTTGTGAATTAATAAAAAAATATAGTTTAACCTAGGAGGTTTAATGTACTTAAGTATTTTGTTTAAGGTTGTAGGTGGATTGGGTATATTTCTTTTCGGTATGGGGAATATGTCTTCTGGAATGCAAAAAATAGCTGGAAAAAGTTTTAAAAAAATACTATCAACACTTACTTCTAACAGATTTTTAGGCATAGCTATGGGTGTAGTTATAACTGCAATAATACAATCGTCTTCTGTCAGTACGGTTATGACTATCGGATTTGTAAACGCTTCATTGTTAACATTGAAACAAGGACTGGGCGTTATACTTGGTGCCAATATAGGAACTACTATTACTGGATGGTTACTAGCTTTAAAAATTGGTAAATACGGATTGACTATAGCAGGATTTTCAGGACTTATGTACGTATTTTCTAAAAAAGAAAGTACAAAAATAAAATGGTTAACTGCAATGGGATTCGGATTTATCTTTTTGGGTCTTGAAATAATGAGTGGAGGACTTAGCCCACTTAGAAATGAACCGTCATTTATAAAATTATTTCATGCATTTTCTGCAGACAGTTATTTTGGTATGCTAAAGGCAGTTCTAGTCGGTGCTATGATAACTGCAATTGTTCAATCGTCATCTGCAACACTTGGTATCACGATTACACTTGCACTACAAGGATTAATAGATTTTCCTACAGCTGTTGCACTAGTTTTGGGAGAAAATGTTGGAACAACTATAACGGCTCTAATAGCTAGTATAGGATCAACATCTAACGCAAAAAGGGCAGCAATAGCACATACTCTTATCAATATAATAGGAATAATCTGGGCAACTTCCATATTTAATTACTATATTACATTTCTTGATAGAATTGTAAATCCGTCAGAAAATCTTGCTGTAGCAATAGCGACTGCACACACGATTTTTAATGTTACCAATGTAATTATTATAACTCCTTTTATAAGTTATCTTGATATCTTTTTAAGAAAGGTAATTAAGGATAAGGAAGAATCAAAAACTAGTGTAACTAAACTAAATAAACTGATGATGAAGTTACCTGAAACTGTAGTTTATCAAACTAAGGCAGAAGTTAACACTATGGCTTACAATATAAAAAGAGTATTCAATTTGTTGTCTGATTGTACAGAAGATATGAAAACAATAGAAGTAAATATACAAGAAATTTCTGAAGTTGAAGAAAAACTTGATTTATTTGAAAAAGAAATATACGACTTAAATTTTGAATTGATGAACAGACAGTTAGCTGAAGATATGGTTGAAACTACAAGAGCAAATCTTCTTGTGTGTGATGAGTATGAAACGATAAGTGACTATCTTGGAAGAATAGGTAACAGATTTTTAATGTTTGTGGAAAATGATATAACAATTGATGAAGATAGATTAGATTTCATAAAAAAATTACACGGAGATGTAAAAGAATTATTTAAAGAAGTTCATAGTGCATACAACGATGAAAATAAATCTATTTTATCAGAAAGTTTGAAAAAACATACTCAAATAAAATCTCTATTTAAAACTGCTAGAAGATATCACTTTGTAAATACAAACGAAACTCTACCACAAAGATTAAACACAGGATATCTTGATATAATAAACTTTTATAGAAGAATATCTGATCACTTATATAACATAATAGAATATTACATGAAGTTGTAACAGAAAAATAAATAAGAAGGCTATCTTTAAGATAGCTTTTTTTATTTTTAAAAAATATTTAAAATTATAAAAAATTATAATATAATATTAAATATTATTTTAAGGAGAGAATATGGATATTATATATATTAAAGATTTAGAATTTATTGGGAAACATGGATTATTTAAGGAAGAAAATTTGCTAGGTCAGAAATTTATCATATCTTTAAAATTGAAGACAGATATAAGAAAAGCTGCTAAAACTGACGACATAAATTTAACAACTCATTACGGTTTAGTTGCTAAAGACGTAGAAGAAATTTTTTATTCTAAGGTGTATAAATTGATAGAAACTTTAGCAGAAGATATAGCTGAAAAAATACTTTTAAATTATAAATTTGTAACATCTGTAGATGTTGAAATTAAAAAACCTTGGGCACCTATAGGAATTATAGTCGATTATGTTTCTATAAATATTTCTAGAAAATGGAATGTTGTTTATCTATCTCTTGGATCAAATATGGGAGAAAAAGAAAAAAATCTTGAAAAAGCCATAGAGAAAATTTCTAAATTAGATAACACTTTTGTAACTAAAAAAAGCAAATTTCATAAAACGGAACCATACGGATATGAAGATCAGGATGAGTTTGTAAATGCTTGTGTAGAAATAAAAACTCTTTTTTATCCAGAAGAACTTATAGAAAAATTATTATCGATAGAAAAAGAGATGGGACGAGTAAGGGAATTTAAGTGGGGACCAAGACTTATAGATTTGGATATAATATTTTTTAATAGAGAAGTTATAAACACAGATAAACTTTCTGTTCCTCATCCTTATATGCATTTGAGAAGTTTTGTGCTTGATCCTTTATCTGAAATAGCACCGAACTATGTGCATCCGCTTATGAATAAAACTGTTTTCGAATTACAAAAAGAAGTAAATTTATATAAGATGGAGGTAGTATCTGATGAAGTTAAATTTGTCTGATAAAGTTATAGATTATGGAAATAGAACGATTATAATGGGAATATTAAATGTAACTCCAGATTCTTTTTCTGATGGAGGGAGATACAATAAAATTGATGAGGCACTAAAACATGTTGAAGAAATGATAAGAGATGGAGCCGATATAATTGATGTAGGAGGAGAATCTACAAGACCAGGTCATACGCAAATATCTGATGAAGAAGAAATAGCTAGAGTAGTTCCGATAATAAAGGCAATAAAAGATAAATTTAATATTCCGATATCCATAGATACTTATAAATATAATGTTGCAAAAGCTGCTTTCGAAGCCGGTGCAGATATACTAAATGATGTGTGGGGATTACAATATGATAATGGAGAAATGGCAGAGCTAGTTTCAAAATTATCTGTTCCAATTATTGCTATGCATAATCAGAATGATGAAATTTATAAAAAAGATATAATGTTATGTATTAGAGAATTTTTTGAAAAAACTTTTAAAATTTCTGATAAATATAATATAGATCGAAAAAAAATTATACTTGATCCAGGAATAGGATTTGGAAAAAATGCAGAACAAAATATAGAAGTTTTATCAAGACTTAACGAGTTGAAAGATATGGGTCCTATACTTCTTGGAACTTCTAAAAAAAGATTTATAGGAACACTTTTGGGTGGATTACCTTTCGATGAAAGAGTAGAAGGAACAGCTGCAACAACTGTTATAGGTATAGAAAAAGGAGTAGAAATTGTTAGAGTTCATAACGTTTTAGAAAATAAAAGAGTTGCTTTAGTTGCAGATAGATTTTATAGAATGTGATAATATCACAGAAAAAAATAAAATAAAATTATATAATGTTAACATAAAAAATAAGGAGGGACAAATATGTCAATAATAATAGGAACAAAAGATAATTTTAAGAAAGAAGTTTTAGAAGCACAAGGAACAGTAATGGTTGATTTTTTTGCTACTTGGTGCAGTCCATGTAGAGCTCTTCTTCCAGTATTAGATGAAGTTATAACTGAAGATCCTAATAAAAAAATAGTTAAGATAGATATAGATCAAGAGCCTGAACTTGCTTCTCAATATAAAATTATGTCAGTACCTACACTAGTAGTTTTCAGAAATGGAGAAGTAATAGATAAATCAGTTGGAGCTATCCAAAAATCTGAAGTAAAAGCATTATTTGCAAAATAAAAAATAAAAACCGTGTTTATCACGGTTTTTTTATTGCAATCTTTATTTTTAGATATTTTACAATTTATTAAAACTGTGCTAAAATATTTTATTATTAATAAATTTTTTAAATAAAAATATAGAGTGAAAATTTTAAAGAAATGGAATGTGTAATGAAAAAAATTTTAATTGCTCCTATAGCAGGTGTAACAGATTACACTTACAGAGGAATACTAGAAAAATTTAATCCTGATATGATATTTACTGAAATGGTGAGTGTCAATGCTCTTTCTGTTTTGAATGATAAAACTTTATCTAAAATTTTGAGATTAAGAGATGGAAATGCAGTTCAAATTTTTGGAGAGGATGTAGAAAAAGTAATTTACAGTGTTAAATTTTTAAATAAAAAGGGGATAAAGCATATAGATTTAAATTGTGGTTGTCCTATGAAAAAAATAGTAGATAGTGGATACGGAGCTGCACTTGTTAAATCTCCAGATAAAATAAAAAGAATACTTTCTGTTATGAAAGAAAATGTAAATGACGATGTGGATATTTCTTTAAAGATTAGAATAGGTTATAATGAACCTGAAAATTATTTGGAAATTGCTAAAATAGCGGAGGAATTAAATTGTAAACATATAACTGTACACGGACGAACGAGATCACAACTATATTCTGGAACTTCTGATTGGAAATATGTTAAAGAAATAAAAGAAAAAATTTCTATACCTGTAATAGGAAATGGAGATATTTTTGATGCAGAAGATGCAGAAAGAAAAATAAAATATTCAAATGTTGATGGGATAATGTTGGCAAGAGGAATATTTGGTAATCCGTGGTTAATAACTCAAATAAGAGAAATTTTAGAATGTGGTTATGTAAAAACTGTAGTTACAGAAGCAGATAGAATTAATATGGCAATAGAACATGTTGAAAAAACTATGGATGAAAATCAAGAAAAAGAATTTATATACGATATCAGAAAACATATATGTTGGTATCTAAAAGGAGTAAAAAATTCTTCTTATGCTAAAAACAACATAAATAAAATGAATAATTACATAGATGTTTTACAAGAATTAAAAAAACTTAAAGAAAATTTATAGGTGAATATATGTATGAAAAAACCCCTCTTATGAAACAGTATAATGAAATTAAATCACAGTATAACGATGCTATACTGTTTTTTAGAGTTGGAGATTTTTATGAAACATTCTATGATGATGCAAAAATTGCCTCTAAAGAATTGGGTATAACTCTTACAAGAAGGAATAAAGAAAAAGGTGTTGACATACCGCTTGCGGGAGTTCCTTTTCATTCTGTTTCGTCTTATATTGCAAAATTAGTTAATAAAGGATATAAAGTTGCTATTTGCGATCAGGTAGAAAATCCTAAAGATGCAAATGGTATAGTAAAAAGAGAAGTAACCAAAATAATTACACCTGGAACCGTTATAGACACAGATTTTTTAGATGAAAATAAAAATAATTATCTTCTTTGCCTAGTTGTAAATAAAAAAAATTTAGAAGCAGCAATCTCGTATGTGGATATTACTACATCTGATTTTTTTGTTGAATATATAAATGCAAAAAACGAAGACGAATTAGTTTCTAAAATTTTAGGTGAAATAAATAAAATTTCTCCTAATGAAATTTTATTTGATAAAGGTGTTTATGAATTTTTTTATAATGAAATAGTACAATATGTAATTAATTTAGGAATAAGAATTAATGAAGTATCAAAAATAAGAGGGGCAAAGGAATTTTTAAAAAATTATTTCGGAGTGATTTCTCTAGATGTTTACGGTATAGAGCAAGATATAACTGTCGATTCCTGTGCTGAAATTTTAAATTTTGTTATAGACATGCAAAAGTCTAACGATAAAATTTTCAGAAAAATCTCATATAATAGATTAGAAAATTTTATGGAACTTAATCTTACAACACAAAATAATTTAGACCTATTTCCTAAAAATAATTCTGATAAAAGGGCTACACTTTTAGGTGTTATAGATAATTGTATGACTTCTATGGGGAGTAGATTTTTAAAAAGTATAATAAAAAATCCACTTATGAATAAGGAAGAAATTATTCACAGACATAAATATATAGACTATTTTTTTAATAATGTAATTTTAAGAGAAGAAATTAGAAATATTTTAAAAGATATTTACGATGTGGAAAGAATTATAGGCAAACTCGTTTTAGGAACTGTAAACGGAAAAGATTTGATAGCACTAAAAGAATCAATAGAAAAATCTGTTAAAATTAAAAATATATTTACAGAAAATATATTTGACATAGATATTGTACTTATATCTAAAATATACAGAATAATAGACTCAACAATAAAAGATGATGCACCTTTTTCTGTAAGAGAAGGAGGGATAATTAAAGATAATGTTAGTCAAGAATTAGATTCTTTAAGAAATATTTCTAAAATGGGTAAAAATTATATTTTAGATTTAGAAAATAGAGAAAGAGAAAAAACTGGAATAAAGGGTTTGAAAATAAAATATAACAAAGTGTTTGGATATTTTATAGAAATAACTAACGCGAATAAAGATTTAGTACCAGAAAGTTATATAAGAAGACAGACTCTAACAAACTGTGAAAGATATATCATTTCTGAACTTAAAGAGTATGAAGACAAAATCATAGGGGCAAAGACTAAAATTGAAATTTTAGAGTATGAACTATTCAAAGAAATTGTTAATAAGATTTTAGAACACAAAGAGGAACTTTTTAATCTGGTAGAAAAACTTTCTTTTTTAGATGTAATAACAAATTTTGCACATGTATCAGTTAAAAATAATTATGTTAAACCGGAAATAGTTGACGGTTTTAATTTATCAATAGTGGGAGCCAGACATCCAATAGTGGAGAGCCTAATTACGAGTGGAACATATATAGAAAATGATATTAAGTTTAACGAAAAACAAAAACTAATTATACTTACTGGTCCAAATATGTCTGGAAAATCTACATATATGAAGCAAATTGCTTTAAATATCATAATGGCACAGATAGGATGTTTTGTTCCTGCAAAATCTGCAAAAATACCAATCGTAGATAAAATTTTTACAAGGGTTGGAGCAAGTGATGACTTACTTACGGGACAATCTACTTTTATGTTAGAAATGAGTGAAGTTGCAAATATTGTTAACAATGCAACGAAAAAATCATTTATAATTTTAGACGAAGTAGGGAGAGGAACTTCAACTTACGATGGAATTTCTATAGCTACGGCAATAACTGAATATATACACGATAATATAGGAGCAAAAACTATTTTTGCAACACACTATCACGAATTAACTGAATTGGAAAAAGAACTTGAAACGGCAGTTAATTTTAGAGTTGAAGTGAAAGAAAATGGTAAGGAAGTTATCTTCTTAAGAAAAATTGTCGAGGGTGGAGCAGATAGATCGTATGGAATAGAAGTTGCAAAAATATCTGGCATACCTAAGGAGATATTAGATAGATCTAGAAAAATATTAACAAAACTAGAAAAAAGAAAATCTATTATCGAATCCAAAATTCAGATAGAACAGATGTTGCTATTTTCTGAATTTTCTGAAGATGAAGACAGAGAAGATTTTTATGAAGAAGAAAATAAATTTGAAAAAGAAGTTTTAGCAGAACTAAAAAATATAGACACGGATAATATGAGTCCTATAGATGCATTGTTAAAAATAAATGAAATTAAAAAAAAGTTAAATGAAGATTTTAATAACGGAGGAAATTAATGTTAACAGGAAACCAAATAAGAGAGAGTTTCATTCAATTTTTTAAAGAAAAAAATCATAAACAATTTGAAAGTGCTTCACTTATACCGGACGATCCGACACTGTTATTAACAGTTGCCGGCATGGTTCCGTTTAAACCATATTTTCTTGGACATAAGGATCCGCCTTATCCTAGAGTAACTACATTTCAAAAATGTATAAGAACAAATGATTTAGAAAATGTTGGAAGAACTGCAAGACACCACACATTTTTTGAAATGTTAGGAAATTTTTCTTTCGGAGATTATTTTAAGGAAGAATCTATAATTTGGTCTTATGAATTTGTAACAGAAGTTTTAAAAATTGAAAAAGATAGATTATGGGTAACAGTTTTTACAACTGACGACGAATCAGAAAAAATATGGATAGAAAAATGTAATTTTCCTAAAAATAGAATAAAAAGAATGGGCGAAGAAGATAACTGGTGGTCTGCGGGACCTACCGGTTCTTGTGGCCCTTGTTCTGAAATTTATGTGGACTTAGGTGTTGAATACGGTGGAGATGAAAATTCTGAACTTGGAGACGAAGGAACAGATAATAGATTTATAGAAATTTGGAATTTAGTTTTTACAGAATGGAACAGAAAGGAAGACGGAAGCCTTGAACCTCTTCCTAAAAAAAATATAGATACAGGAGCAGGTCTTGAAAGAATAGCATCAGTTGTTCAAAATAAAACAAATAATTTTGAAACAGATTTATTATTTCCCATACTTGAAAAAGCTGCCGAAATCACTTCTAAAAAATACAAAGAAAGTGATGCAGTAGATTTTTCTTTAAAAGTTATAACAGATCACGCAAGAGCTGTAACATTTTTAGTTAACGATGGAGTTGTTCCGTCAAATGAAGGAAGAGGATACGTTCTTAGAAGAATATTAAGAAGAGCGGTAAGACACGGAAGGTTATTAGGATATAACGATTTGTTTATGTATAAACTTGTTGATTGTGTGGTTGATAATTTTAAATGTGCTTACCCAGAACTTGAAAATAATATAGAAAAAATTAAAAAAATAGTTAAAATCGAAGAAGAAAAATTTCAAAACACTCTTGATCAAGGAATGCAAATAGTAAACCAAGAAATAGATAAATTATTGTCTGGTGGACTAAAAAAACTTTCTGGAGAAGTTAGTTTTAAAATGTATGACACGTATGGATTTCCTTACGAATTAACTGAAGAAATCGCACTTGAAAGAGGAATAGAACTTTCTAGAGAAGAATTTGAAGAAAAAATGAAAGAACAAAAAGAAAAAGCAAGAACATCAAGGGAAGTTATAAAAGAAAAAGGACAGGATAGCTATGTAGAAAAAATTTATGACGAATATGGTGTTACTCAATTTACTGGATATGAAAATTCTACAGATACTGGAAAATTAATTTCTTTCAGAAAAAAAGATGAAAAAGTTTATGAACTAATATTTGATAAAACTCCTTTCTATGCTGAATCTGGAGGACAGGTTGGAGATAAAGGAACTATATCTAAAAATGATATTATTTTAAAGGTTATAGATGTCCAAAAAACAAAAGACATATTCCTACACTATGTAGAATCAAGCGAAGATAATTTTGAAATAGGAGGAGAATACATTCTTAATGTTGATGTTGCAAAAAGATTATCAACAGCTAGGAATCATACTTCTACACACTTGTTACATAAGGCTTTAAAAGAAGTGTTAGGAACTCATATTAAACAAGCCGGATCACTAGTTGATGATGAAAAATTGAGATTTGATTTCAGTCATTTCGAAGCAATGACAGAAGAACAAATAGAAAAAGTAGAAGATATTGTAAATGAACAAATATTAACAGCTAAAGATGTTAAATCAAGTTATCATAGCATGGATGAAGTCAAAGAAATGGGAGCCGTAATGCTTTTCGGAGATAAGTACGGAGATGTAGTTAGGGTAATAGAAGTACCTGAATTTTCTATAGAACTTTGTGGTGGAGTGCATATAGATAATATAGGGAAAATAGGCCTTTTTAAAATAGTTTCTGAATCTGGTATAGCCTCTGGTATAAGAAGAATAGAAGCCAGAACAGGGAATGAAGCTTATAAATATGTAAAAGAAAAATTTGATATTATCAACAAAACATCTAAAATTTTAAAAACAAATGATGACGGAATTTTAGAAAAAATTGAAAAATTAAATGAAAATGTAAAAGCTAACGAAAGGGAAATAGAAACTCTGAGGGCTAGAGTTTTAAACTTAGAGGGATCAAGCTATAAATTTGAAGAAGTCAACGGAGTAAAAATTCTTATAGAGAATTTTAGAGATAAGCCTTTAGATGAATTAAAACAAATAGTTGATAATATTAAATCAAAAGAAAAAGATGCTGTTATAGTTCTTTCTAATGTTGTAGAAGGCAAGATTAATTTTGTTGCCGGAGTTACAAAAGATCTAACAACAAAAATAAAGGCAGGAGATTTAATAAAGAAGATGGCAGAATTTACTGACGGAAGAGGAGGAGGAAGACCAGACTTCGCTCAAGGAGGAGGTAAAAATATATCTGCATTAGATAAAGCTATAACTGACATAAAAGATGTAGTAAATAAATTATTAGGATAGAATATGAAAAAATATATTGCTTTAGATATTGGAGATGTAAGAATTGGTGTAGCAAAATCTAATCCTATTTGTAATTTAGCTGTACCACTTGAAACTATAGACAGAAAAAAAATTAGTTCTATTAAAAGAATAGTTGAAATATGTAATGAAGAAGATGTAAATTCTATAGTCGTAGGTATTCCAAAAAGTTTGGATGGAACAGAAAAAAGACAAGCAGAAAAAGTAAGGGTATACATCGGAAGACTAAAAAAACATATAGAAAATTTAGAAGTGATAGAAGTAGATGAAAGGTATACTACCGTTTCTGCAGAAAGAATATTAAATGAGATGAATACAAATGGAGCAAAAAATAAGAGAAAGGTTGTAGATAAATTAGCTGCAGCTATAATTTTACAAAACTTTCTAGATTACAAAAAATAATATTGGAGGAAGAATGAGTTCTAAATTATATGCTAAATTAGCACTGATATTAGTTGTTTTAGCTTCAGCTTTATGGTTCAGTTTTAATAAACCGATAAAATTTGGACTGGATCTAAAGGGTGGAGCTTACGTTGTTCTTGAGGCTAAAAGTGAAAATGGAGTAATCATAGACAATGATGCTATGAATAGATTGATAGAAGTTTTGGACAGAAGAATAAACGGTATAGGAGTTGCTGAGTCTTCAGTTCAAAAATCAGGAGATAATAGAGTTATAGTTGAACTTCCTGGATTAAAAGATACAGAAGAAGCAATAAATCTTATAGGAAAAACTGCACTGTTAGAGTTCAAATTAATGAATGACGACGGAACCTTGGGAGAAACATTACTTACTGGTAGTGCATTGAGAAAAGCTGATGTGTCTTATGATAATTTAGGTAGACCTCAAATAAGTTTTGAACTTACAAAAGAAGGGGCAGAAATTTTTGCAAAAATTACAAGAGAAAATATAGGAAGACAACTTGCAATAACTCTTGATGGAACTGTACAAACTGCTCCTAAAATAAATTCTGAAATACCTAGTGGAAGTGGAGTGATAACAGGTAATTACACAGTCGAAGAAGCTAAGGCTACTGCTACACTTTTAAATGCAGGAGCACTACCTGTAAAAGCTGAAATAGTTGAAACGAGAACAGTTGGTGCAACATTAGGTGACGAATCTATTGCACAAAGCAAAACTGCTGGTATAGTTGCTGTTATTCTTATATGGTTATTTATGATAATATTTTATAGAGTACCAGGAATTATAGCTGATTTAGCTATAGTATTTTTTGGAATATTAACTCTTGGAGTTTTAAACTTTATAGATGCAACATTGACTCTTCCAGGTATAGCAGGATTTATTCTTTCACTTGGAATGGCAGTTGACGCTAACGTAATAATTTTTGAAAGAATAAAAGAAGAATTAAGGCTTGGAAATACTATTTTAAATTCTATTAAAAGGGGATTTAACAAAGGATTTATTGCTATATTTGACTCAAACTTAACAACACTTATAATTACTTTAATATTATTCATATTTGGTACAGGACCTATTAAAGGATTTGCGGTAACTCTTGCCATAGGAACAATAGCGTCTATGTTTACTGCCGTAACTGTTACTAGAGTTCTATTAGAGGTGAGTGTACTTATGTTTAAACTTAAAAATGCTAACTTTTTTGGTGTGAAGGAGGTAAAATAATAATGCAAATTAAATTAGATATTATAAAAAATAGTAAAAAATTTATATCTCTTTCATTATTTCTAGTTATATTATCATTGGGGATAATATTTACAAGAGGATTAAATTATGGAATAGATTTTGCTGGAGGAAATTTATTTCAGATAAGATTTGAAAAAGAAGTAACTTTAAATGAAATAAACGAAAATTTAAATGAGTTGACAGATGAAATAGAGCAACTTACACCAAACAGCAGAAAAGTTCAAATTGCAGACGATGGAACTGTAATAATAAGAACTCAAGAATTAAACGAAAACGAAAAGGCAAAAGTTAAGGAACAATTAAATAAAATAGGATCTTACAGTTTAGAAAAGGAAGATAAAGTTGGAGCAAGTATAGGTTCAGACTTAAAAAAATCGGCTCTATATTCTTTGATAATAGGATCAATTTTAATAGTAATATACATAACTCTAAGATTCGAATTCACATTTTCTCTTGGAGGAATACTATCACTTTTACACGATATTATAATAGCTACTGGATTTATATCTCTTTTTCAATATGAAGTAGATACACCTTTTATAGCAGCTATACTTACCATACTTGGATATTCGATAAATGATACAATAGTCGTTTATGATAGAATAAGAGAAAACATTCATAGAAAAGAAAAATGGGATTTAGCAGAGTGTATGAACACTTCAATTAATCAAGTTATGATAAGATCACTAAATACATCACTGACTACATTATTTTCTGTAGTAGCCTTATTGATTTTTGGAGGAGACAGTTTAAAAACGTTTATAATGACACTTTTAGTAGGAATATTAACAGGTACGTACAGTTCAGTTTTTATAGCAACTCCTATAGTATATCTATTAAATAAAAATAAAAGCAATATAGATAAGATGATAGAAAAAGAAAAGAAAAAAGAAGAAGAACCTGTTGAAAAAATATTAGTATAACATAGGGCGTTTATCGCCCTGTTTTTCTAAGGAGATAATATGAGAGCGTGGTTGGATATAAATTTAGAAAATTTACATTATAATACTGAAAAACTAAAAGAAATTTCAAACAAAAAAATTATAGCTGTTTTAAAGGCAAACGCATACGGATTGGGAATATCTGATATAGCAAATTTTTTATACAAAAGCGGTGTAGATTTTTATGCAGTTGCGACTGTAGAAGAAGGTATAGAAATAAGGAAAATATTATCCGACGTTAAAATATTAGTACTTGGAATATTATATGAAGAAGAAATAGAAATTGCTCAAAAAAATAATTTAGCTATAACAGTTAGTGATTTTAAAAGTTTAGAATTCATTGTAAAAAATAAAATTAAAATAGACATACATTTAAAAATAGATACTGGAATGACAAGAATAGGATTTAATGCTAATCAATTAGAAAAAGTTTTGAATTATTGTGATGAAAATAATGTTTACATAGAAGGTGTTTTTTCTCATTTATCTGACGCTGATGGAAAAAATGAAGAATCAAAAAAATACACTAAAATGCAACTAAGAAAGTTCAAAGAAAGTGTAATAAATACAAATAAAAATTTCAAATATATTCATATACTAAATACGGCCGGTGCCATAAATTACAGCGATTTCGATTTTGGCAATTATGCTAGAATAGGAATAGGACTTTACGGATATATGGGGAATAAAACTGTAGATAAATTAAAAAGTGTTTTCACTCTTAAATCAAAAATATTATTCATAAAAAAAGTTGAAGAGGACACTTATGTATCTTATGGGCGTAAATATAAAATTTCAAAAGGAGAAACTTACGCAGTTATTTCTCTTGGGTATGCTGATGGATTAAAAAGATATTTAAGAAATGGATATATACTTGTAAATAATCACAGAGCAGATATAATAGGAGAAATTTGTATGGATATGTTTATGGTTAAAATTCCAAAAGAAATAGAAAATAATATTGAAGTAGGGCAAGAAGTAACAGTACTTAACGAAAAAATTATAAACGATGTCAACTACGACGATTTTTCACTTTGGGAAGTGATGACAGGACTTGGAAAAAGAGTTAAGAGAATTTATTTAGGTGAATAGTATGGCTAAAATTATTTTAAAAAAAGAAAAGGAAGAAAAAATAAAAAATTTTTATCCTAACATTTTTAAAGATGAAATTAAAAATATAATTGGAGAAATAAAAAACGGCGATATTGTGGATGTGTGTTCTTCTGAAATGTCTTTTTTAGCTAGAGGATATATTACAGAAAATACATCTGCACTAGCTAGAATTTTGACAACGAAAGATGTTAAAATAGATAAAGATTTTATATACGACAGGATAAAAAAAGCTTACGAAAAGAGAAAAAATTTATCTGAAGAAACAAATAGTATGAGAGTTTTTTATTCAGAAGCCGATCTATTTCCAGGACTTATAATAGATAAATTTGATAAATACATTTCAGTTCAATTTAGAAATTCTGGGATAGAAAATTTTAAACAAGATATAATTAATGCCATCAAAAAAATTTTTAAGCCTAAGGGAATTTTTGAAAGAAGCGACAACGAAAACAGGACGCTAGAAGGGGTGGAAGAGAATAAAGAATTAATTTTTGGAGAAATTCCAGAAAGAATAATTATGACTGACAACAGTCTAAAATATAATATAGATATAGTAAATGGTCAAAAAACTGGATTTTTTCTAGATCAAAGAGATTCTAGAAAATTTATATCTAAATATATAAATTGTAATACAAAATTCCTTGATGTATTTTCTAGCAGTGGTGGATTTTCTATGTTAGCTCTGAAAAATAATGCTAAAAAAGTAGTTGCAATAGATAAGGATAACTATGCATTAAATTTATGTTTTGAAAATTATAAATTGAATGAGTTTACTGGAGATTTTTCTGTAGTGGAGGGAGATGCTTTTGAAGTTTTAAAAACTCTTGCTAAAAGAGAAGAAAAATTTGACATAATAACTCTAGATCCGCCTACTCTCATAAAGAAAAAATCTGAAATATTTAAGGGAAGAGATTTATTTTTAGAACTTTGCAATCAGTCGTTTAAAATTTTAAATGATAATGGAATTTTAGGCGTAATAACTTGTGCATATCATATCAGTTTAAAAGATTTAATAGAAGTAACTCGTATGGCAGCTTCTAAAAATGGAAAATTAATTAAAATAATAGGGGTAAATTATCAACCTGAAGATCATCCTTGGATAGCTCAAATACCAGAAACTTTATATCTTAAAGCTCTTTGGGTAAAAATAGAAAATATTTAGGAGGACTTATGCATCTTGATATTATCGTTTTAATAATTATTGTTTTGGGAATACTTTTCGGATTGAAAAACGGAATTTTTGTAGAAATAATTTCTGTTTTTGGATTTGTATTAAATTTAATAATTGCAAAAATGTATACACCAGTTATTTTAAATTTTTTTAGAAAAGAAGAAATATTTTCAAGCAGCAATTATTTTATAACATATGCTGTAACCTTTTTGGGTGTTTATGCTGTAATGGGAATCATATTAAATTTTATAAAAAAAGCTCTAAGAACACAAAATAAAGGATTTTTTGATAGACTTATCGGTGGAATAATAGGAGGAGTAAAAGGATTAATACTTGCAGTTATATTATTAGTTGTTTATGTAAACATTATAGATTTTATACCTTCTTTAGAAAAATATTCTAACAACAGTAAGTCTATAGAGTATATGTCAGAAGCGATGCCTAATTTTGATAAATATATACCTAAGTATTTTATCGAAAAATTTAATTTAATAAGAAATAGACAAATAATAAATAATAAAATATAGATAGAGGTGTTTATGAAAAATGTTAATGTTGTAACTTTAGATAATGGTATAAGAATAATAACTGAAAAAATAGAAAATGTTTCTACTTTTAGTATGGGATTTTTTGTAAAAACTGGTTCGATTTGTGAAGAAGAAAACGAGTCAGGCATCTCACACTTTATAGAACATTTAATGTTTAAGGGAACAACTAACAGAAGTGCTAAAGAGATTTCTGAATATGTAGATTATCATGGAGGAAGCATAAATGCTTTTACCTCTAAAGAAATGACTTGTTATTATATAAAAATGTTAGATTATAAAATTGACATTGCCATAGATGTTTTAACAGATATGTTTTTAAATTCTACTTTTACAGAAGAAAATATAGATAAAGAAAGAAAAGTTATTATAGAAGAAATAAAAATGTATGAGGATATGCCTGACGAGGTTGCACACGAAAAATCTATAGAATTTGCAATAGAAGGCGTTCAGAGTAATTCTATTTCGGGAACTCCTGAAACACTTCAAAAAATTGGAAGAAACGAAATTATAAAGTATTTAGAAAAACATTACGTGGCAGAAAATTTAATTATAGTTGTTACAGGAAATATTGATGAAAAATATATATGTAAAGAAATAGAAAAAAAGATGAAAAATTTTAGGACTGGAAATCTAGATAGATTTGTAGACATGAGTTATAAAATAAAATCGGGAGAACAACTTATAAAGCGAGATACAAATCAAGCTCATCTATGTTTAGTAACTAGGGGGATATCTTCAAAGTCTGCTCACAGATATGCTGCTAGCTTAATTTCAAATGTACTATCCGGTGGAATGAGTTCCAGACTTTTTCAAAAAATTAGAGAAGAAAGAGGATTAGTTTACAGTGTATACTCATATAATTTAAAATTTTCTAATTGTGGACTTATGGTAGTATATGCTGGAACAACTGCTGAAAAATATAAAGAAGTATTAGAACTTATATATAACGAGCTAAAAGATATAAAAGAAAATGGTATAACAGATATAGAATTGGAAAAAGCTAAAAATAAATTAAAAAGTGAAGTTATATTTGGAACAGAAAGTATAAGTAACAGAATGATAAGGTTAGGAACTGCTTATTTAGATGAAAGACAAATATATAGCTTAGAAGAAACAATAAAAAAAATTGACAGCGTTAATATGGACGAAATAAAAAAAGCTGCAACTTTTATGTTTGATGAAAAATATTACTCTCATACTGTTGTTGGGAATATTGAAAATTAGGAGTTGAAATGGAAAAAGTAAAAGTAAAAATAGTTATGGAAGACGGAGTTGAATTACCAAAATATGAAACTGAAGGTGCTGCAGGATTAGATGTAAGGGCTAAACTAGAAGAGCCGATAATTTTAAAACCTTTAGAAAGAACTTTAGTGCCAACTGGAATTAGAATGGCAATACCTAATGGTTATGAAATTCAAGTTAGACCAAGAAGTGGACTTGCATTAAAACACGGAATAACTCTTTTGAATACACCCGGAACTATAGATTCAGATTATAGGGGAGAATTAAAAATAATCGTTATAAATTTAAGCAACGAAAATTATACAATAAATAATAATGAAAGAATAGCACAAATAGTTTTAAATAAATTTGAAAAAATTGATTACGAAGTTGTTTTAGAACTAGACGATACAGAAAGAGGAACTGGTGGGTTTGGACACACAGGTAAATAATTATGGAAATTATAAAAAGAAATAGCAGATCTATTTTTAAAATATTACAAAAAATGGAAAAATGGAAAATATTCATACTTTTAAACGTCTGCTTAATTTTAATCTTTACTATGGTTACAATTAAAAGTGCTACCATGAATAAAGGGAACAGCTTTTTAATTAAAGAGGGAATAGCGGCAGCAATAGGAATAGTTGTATATATTTCTATTTCATTTTTTGATTATAAAAAAATACAAAATTATACTTTATATATCTATATATTAAATATTTTATTGCTAGTCAGCGTGCTTATTTTTGGAGATTCAAGATTGGGTGCTAAAAGATGGATAGATTTAGGATTTATAAGTTTACAGCCATCTGAAATTTCAAAAATATTGACGATAATAACACTATCAGATTTTGTAAGTAAAAACTATAACAGAAGAGAGATTGGTTTTGGAGGATTGCTTGGATCTTTTTTATACATATTGCCAACTTTTTTGCTAATAGTAAAACAACCGGATTTAAGTACTGCACTTGTGATTTTACTTATATATGCAACTGTAATGTTTGTAGGGAATTTAAAAATAAAATATATAATTTCATCAATAGTTGGAGTTTTAATAATAATTCCAATTTCTTTTAAATTCTTTTTAAGAGACTATCAAAAACAGAGAATTTTAACGTTTTTAAATCCAGAAAGTGATTTGCTTGGTGCAGGATGGAATGTAACTCAATCTAAAATTGCAATAGGATCTGGCGGAGTGTTCGGCAAGGGATTTTTACAAAATACTCAAAGTAAATTAAGATTTTTACCGGAGTCTCATACAGATTTTATAGGAGCAGTTTTTTTTGAAGAGTGGGGGCTTATATTTGGAGTAATATTTTTACTTCTATATATGACTTTAATTTTACAAATAGTTTGGGCAGCAATAAAAACTGAAGATAGATTTGGAAAATACATATGCTACAGTGTAGCTATAGTATTTTTATTTCACGCCTTAGTTAATCTTGGAATGATAATGGGTATAATGCCGGTAACGGGATTGCCTCTTCTTTTTGTAAGCTATGGAGGAACATCTATAGTTTTATCTTTCGTACTTATAGGTTTAGTACAAAGTGTAAATATACATAAGGATAAATAAATGAAAAAAATTATTATTGACGAAGAATATGCTGGAGTTAGATTTGATAGATTTGCAAGAAAAATTCTTGTTAATTTTTCTTTGACAGATATTTTTAAAGCTATCAGAGTCGGAAAAATAAAAGTTAACGGTAAAAAATGCAAACAAGATTATAGATTAAAAGAAGGGGACGAAATTAACTTTTTCATAGATTTTAAAATTGAAAAACAAAACTTATCAATTTTGAATAAAAATATAAAAAATAAATTAAAAAATATAATAGTTTTTGAAGATGAAAATTTATTTATTTGTAATAAACCAGATAATATTTCTGTTCACTCCGGAACAAATTCGTCTGAGAATTTACTAGATTTATTTAGGGGGTATTACAATTCTGAAAACATTAATTTTGTAAATAGAATAGACAAGACAACATCTGGATTACTAATAGGTGCTAAAAATATCAA
>JAEWEF010000023.1 GCA_023389595.1 Fusobacteriota bacterium | reverse complement strand
ATGAGGAAATACTAAAAGAATCAAAGCTTGTGGTATTTAAAAGAAGAGGATATAAACCAAAATTTAAACACGAAAATGTAATATTTATTGATAATGAATATATTGATATTTCTGCAACAGAAATAAGAAATAGAATAAAAAATAAAATGTCTATAAAAGGATTAGTTAATGAAACAGTTGAAAAATTAATAGAAAAAGAGATGATAGACAATGTTTAATGGAAATATAATAATATTTGGAGATAGTATAGCTGCATGGAATCCAAGAAAAGATTTTGTTAATAATGGTGTACCAGGAATGACTACAAATAACTTATATTTTAATTTGAAAAAATATAATTTTTCTAACAGAAATAATGATATAGCTATAATTGTATGTGGAGTTAATGATATACTACTATCTATAGATGAAAAATTAATTTATGAGAATATATGTTTCATAGTAAAAAAATTTTATGAACATTTTTATAAAGTAATATTCGTTTCGTTATTACCAACAGATTCTGAAAAATTAAATAAAAATATAGTTAAATTAAATGAAATGTTAAAAATGTCTTTACAAGATAAATTTCTAGATATGTATAGATATTTTTTGGCAAATAGATTAAACACGATAGACAATATATATACTACCGATGGAATACATCTCGGTAATCTAGGTTATAAAAAATTTAATGAAATCTTAGATTTAAAACTCGAAAAGATAAAAAATCCTACACTTTTGTAGGATTTTTTTATTTTTTAATAAATCACTATGAGTACCAGTTCTCGACATAACCAGTATCAATCTATCTCTATCAATTTTATATATAAGTAGCCAATCTGATTGTATATGGCATTCCATAAATCCATTGTAATTACCAATCAATTTATGATTTCTATATTTAGATGGCAATGTTTTCTTCATTTGCTAACATGGATATAACTTATTTTAAAAGTTTTAAATCATATCCTCTTTTTTTCATTAATTTATAATCTCTTTCAAAAATTTTAGTAGTTGTTATCGACAACATTTTCTATTCACCATCTAGGTTTTGAAAAAGATCATCAACATTTTTATAAACTGGTCGTTTAGATTTTCCTGAAATTATTTTTTCGGTTTCTCTCATAGCATTTAAAGTATCTGAATTGAAATTATGTATTCTAGGTTCAAAAGGTAGCCCGCCATTTCTAATCATTGATTTCACAAACATATTAAAAGCAGATGACATACTCAGACCTAAATCATCACATATTTGATTAAATATTTTTTTATCTTCTTCACTAATTCTTATATTAATGGTTGTCATATTTATCACCTCATTTAATATACATTGTATATCATTATTATATTAAATGTGTATAATATTGTCAATATTATTGATAAAAATATATTCTATCTTTTTGCAATATTTTATTTGCTTAAAATATATGCTTCAAAATCTTTAAAATCTTTTTTACTTTTTACTTTATATCCATAATTTTCAAGTTTTGGTAAATAAAGTGGAGTATCACATGCATCTATATTAATATGATCTTTTATTATTGATAAATATATTTCATCAAATTCAAAATTTTCAAGAAAATATTCATAAATTTTCTTGCCTCCACATACAAAAATAGTTTTATTTTCAGACGATAATTTATCTAATAATTCTTTAATATTCATACTAGATCTTAAAATTATAACTTCTCTGTCTTTTTTCATTAAATCCACCGGAACATATTTTGCTGTGTTTGCACCAAAAAGTAAAGTGTGTCCGATAGTTACACTCTTAAAATATAAAAGCTCCTCTTTTATTTTCCAAAGTAATCCATTACCTGTAGCAGATTGTGCTCCAATGATATTATCTTTACCAACACAAACTATCATCTTTAGATTTTTATATTTTTTCATTATATAGCTACCTCATAATTAATTTTTTTTCCGTAATTATAATTTATTATTTCTACATCACTTGGTTTGAAATTCCAAATAGAAGTAAAGTTATTTATTTTTAAAGATGGAGAATTAAATTCCTCTGAATTAACTTGATTTATTAAATTATCATAGTGTCTATCGTATACATGAACGTTATGTATATTCCAAATTATTTCTGCCGGTTCAAGATTGCACTCCATTGCAACTAATTTATGTAATACAGAATATTGAAACACGTTTGCAACTAATCCAAGAGCTACATCACAGCTTCTTTGCCTTACTTCAAGATAAAGTTTATTTCCAATTACAGACCATTGTGTAAGATGAACACATGGAGTTAAAGCCATTTCATTTAAATCAGTAGGCATCCAAATTTCTGTCATAATTCTTCTGCTATTCGGATTATTTTTTAATTCATTTATTACATAATCTAATTGTGATTTATATCCAAAAGTTTTTTGAGCTATTTGGTATCCGTAAGCTTTCCCTATTGTTCCGTCATCCATTTTCCATTCATCCCAAAATTTACAATTTAATTTATTCAATTCATCTACAGAATTAGATTGCATTATCCATATCCAATATAATTCACTTATAGGAGCTTTATTTGGAGCGAATCGAGTAGTTATTAAATGAGCTTCATCATCAGAATTATCGAGCCTAAATTGATATCCTATATAACTTTTATAATGAGCGGGAGTTCCATCTGCATATTTTGTTCTAACATTTCCGCTAGACCAGATTCCTTTTTCAGCAATTGTATTTACGATTTCTTTATATATTTTATCGAATCTAGACATAAAAACCTCCATATTTTTTTATAAATTATATCATACTTTAATATTATTTTTTAATTAAAACTTAAAAAAAATTTGAAACTAAAATATTTGCATTAACACTAAATAAATAGTATAATTCTAAAATATACAATTAATAAAAAGAGGTATCTTATGAACAAAATTATAAATATATTCGGAGAAGAAGTTTTAATAAAAACAGCCATTAAATTAGGAATAATATTTTTATTATTAGTAGTTTGGCCAAAATTTATAAATATTATGAGTAAAATTATTTTAAGAATAGCAAATAGGAAAAAAGTAGATGTATTACTTTTAACTTTTTCTGTCTCTCTTTTTAAAACTCTAATGTATATACTGTTACTATTCATTGTAATAGGAATTTTAGGAATAAAAGCTACTTCATTAGTAACAATACTTGGAACAGCTGGTATAGCTGTTGGTCTTGCTTTACAGGGAAGTTTAAGTAATGTTGCTGGAGGAATATTAATACTTTTTTTTAAGCCTTTTTCAAATGGAGATTATATATCTTTTAGCAATGTTGAAGGAGAAGTAATAGGGATCCAAATAATATATACTAAAATAAAAACTGCAGATAATCAGATTGTTACAGTGCCAAATAGTCAACTTAGTAACACGCCAGTAACAAATTATACTAAAAATAGAGAAAGAAGATTAACTCTATACTATTCAGCTAGTTACGATGATCCAGTTGATAAGGTTAAAGCTATACTTAATCAAGTCGTTGATGAAGAACCTAAAATTTTAAAAGATAAACCTGTATTGATAAGACTATTTAAACATAATGCAAGTTCTCTTGATTATATTTTTAGAGTATGGGTAAATAGAGAAGATTATCACGAAGTAACATTTAATTGCAATGAAAAAGTTAGAAAATATTTTGAAGAAAACGGTATTGAAATACCTTACGATAAACTAGATATATATCAAAAATAAATGGAGGATGCTATGAACGGTAAAATTTTAAAAGAAGCTATAACATTTGATGATGTATTACTTATACCATCTAAATCAGATGTGTTACCTAATCATGTAAGTTTAAAGACAAAATTGACTAAAAACATAACTCTAAATTTACCAATACTTAGTGCTGCTATGGATACAGTAACAGAATCTGATCTAGCTATAGCATTAGCTAGACAGGGTGGAATAGGATTTATTCATAAAAATATGACTATTGATGAGCAAGCTTCAGAAGTTGATAGAGTAAAGAGATCAGAAAACGGAATGATTACTAAGCCTATAACTTTAAGCAAAGGGAGTACTGTTTATGACGCCGAAGAACTTATGAGTAGATATAAGATTTCTGGATTACCTGTAGTTGAAGAAGATGGTAAACTAATTGGTATTGTTACAAACAGAGATATAAAATATAGAAAAGATATGTCTCAATCTGTTGGAGAAATAATGACTAAAGATAGACTTATCACTTCTCCTGTTGGAACAACTTTAGATGAAGCAAAAGAAATATTGTTAGCAAATAGAATAGAAAAATTACCTATAATTGACGATAAAGGATATCTGAAAGGGCTAATTACTATAAAAGATATAGATAACATAATACATTATCCTAATGCTTGTAAAGATGATAAAGGGAGACTTAGATGTGGAGCAGCCGTTGGCATTGCACCAGATACTTTAGAAAGAGTGTCTGCACTAGTAGAAGCTGGTGTTGATATAATAACTATCGATTCAGCACACGGACATTCAAATGGGGTAATAGAAACTATAAAAAATATAAGAAAACAATTTCCTAATTTAGATTTAATAGGCGGTAATATAGTTACTGCTGAGGCAGCAAAAGACCTTATAGATGCTGGAGTAAATGCCGTTAAAGTAGGTATAGGCCCAGGATCTATATGTACAACTAGAGTTATTGCAGGAGTAGGTGTTCCACAACTTACAGCGGTTAACGATGTATATGAATATTGTAAAGATAAAAATATAGGAGTAATAGCTGATGGTGGAATAAAACTTTCTGGGGATATAGTTAAAGCACTAGCTGCTGGAGCTGATTGTGTAATGCTTGGAGGATTATTAGCAGGAACAAAGGAAGCTCCTGGTGAGGAAATAATACTTGAAGGAAGAAGATTTAAAATATATGTTGGTATGGGATCTATAGCAGCAATGAAAAGAGGTTCAAAAGATAGATATTTTCAATCTGAAAATGATGTATCAAAATTAGTTCCTGAAGGTATAGAAGGGAGAATAGCATACAAAGGATCTGTTAAAGATGTAATTTATCAACTTGCTGGTGGAATTAGAGCTGGAATGGGATACTGCGGAACAAAAACGATAAAAGAATTACAATTGAATGGAAAATTTGTTAAAATAACTGGAGCTGGATTAAAAGAGAGTCACCCTCACGATATTGCTATAACTAAGGAAGCTCCAAATTATTCAAAATAAATGAGGTATTATTAATGAAAACTATAAAATGGTTAACAATAATGTCATTAATGGTTACTTTAAGTATTAATTCATATAGTTTAATAGAATTAGAATTATTAGAGGATCATAATAGAAACATTTTAGGAGAACCTAATGTAAAAACAAATAAAAAACAAGGTAATATAAAAACTAAAAATACTCAAAAAATTGAAGAAGATGAAATAAAAATAGAAAATATAGATACTGAATCTAAAAGAGATGAAAATATAGAAAATAAAAAAGTAGAAGGAGTTCTTTTAAAAGATATAGTAGATGTTTATGAAAAAAGAGTTGATGGGAAACTAGTTTACAGAGGTGATTCTACTGTCCCTTTCACTGGAATTTTTGGATATGTATCTCTTGACAAAGTTCAATTTTATGAAACGTATGTCGATGGTCTACTGGATGGAGAAACTGTTTGGTTTTCAGAAAATGGTATAAAAATGGTTTCAGAAAATTATAAAAAATCTAAACTAAATGGTGAACAGAGATCTTACTACGAAAACGGTAAACTTAAATCTATAGTAAATTATTCTAATGATAAAATAGATGGTGTTGTATTTTATGACAAAAATGGCAAAGAAAAATATAAATCTATTTTTAAAAACGGAACAGGTAATTGGAAATACTATTGGACTAATGGGAATCTTTTTGAAGAAGGTAAATACGTCAATTATAAAAAAGATGGAGTATGGAAAAGGTATACTGAAAGTGGGAAAGTAGACACTGTATACGAGTATAAAAATGGTAGGTTAATAAAAGAAAGATGGGAATAGAACGCTCTTTTTATCGTTTTAAACAGGGGATAAATTATATTTTTGCTAAATATAATGAAAATAACAATGATGAAGTAAAAAAAATTTTAAATGACGAAGAATATGAAATATTTATTTCTATGTCTAATTATGATAAATTTCATTCTTATAGATTGTATGAAGAAATTTCAAAAAATGACTTATTAAAAAATAAAAAAATATATAAAAAGCTTGCTCTTTTACATGACTGTGGAAAATGTAAAATGGGACTTATTAAAAGAATAAAAAAAGTATTGTTTAAAAATGTTTTAGATAATCATCCTTTAATGTCTTTTGAAAAAGTTAAGAATATTGATATAGAATTAGCAAAGCTATGTCTAATTCATCATGATATTGTAGATGATTTATTAATGAAAGAATTTCAAAAAATAGATGATAAAATTTAAAGGGGAACTGTGAACTTTAGTAAAAAAATTAACTTGGGAAAACATTTATTAAATGTTGAAAAACCAGCTCAATATTTAGGAAACGAAATAAATAGTATTCACAAACACGAATACAAAACTCATATGTGTTTAGTTTTTCCAGATTTATATTCAGTTGGTATGTCTAATTTAGGAATAAGAATATTATATAATTTACTTAATAAAGTAAATGATTTTTATATTGAAAGAGCTTTTCATCCTATGGATGATATGGAAAAGATATTAATTGATAATAAAATACCTATGTTTTCTCTTGAAACTAAAACGCCACTTATAGATTTTGATGTAGTAGGATTTTCTTTTTCATACGAACTTTCTTATCCGAATGCTTTAAATATTTTAAAGCTTGCTAATATCCCATTTAGTAGATTGGATAGAAATGAATCACATCCTTTAATAATGGCTGGAGGAACTTGTATGATGAATCCTTCAGTTATGGAAAAATTTTGTGATTATATTGTTATAGGTGACGGAGAAGAAGTTATGGTAGAAATTGCGAAAATTTTCGTTGAAAACTATGACAAATCTAAAACTGAAAAATTAAATTTAATAAAAGATTTAAAAGGAGTTTATGTTCCTTCTTTACATCAAGACAAAATTATAGATAGAGCGATAGTAGAAGATTTAAATTCCACCGAATATTATGACGAACAAATAGTTCCGTACATTGATGTGGTACACGATAGGGCAACTGTAGAAATACAGAGAGGGTGTTCCAGAGGATGTAGATTTTGTCAAGCGGGTATAGTTTATAGACCAGTAAGGGAAAGAAGTTTAGAAAAGAACTTAGAACTTATTGATAAAATGATAGATAAAACTGGTTATTCTGAAATTTCTCTTTCTTCGCTTAGTAGTAGTGATTACAGTAATATTTATAATTTAATATACAAACTCAAAGAAAATGTTAAGTATAAAAATTTATCTATTTCTTTACCTTCTTTGAGAATGAACCCTATGTCTGTTAAGGTGGCTGAAGATATAAGTGGAGGTAAAAGAACTGGGTTTACATTTGCTCCTGAAGCTGGTTCTCAAAGAATGAGAGATATAATAAATAAAGGTGTAAATAAGGAAGAAATAATTGAAACTGCAAAAGCGGCAGTAACATCTGGATGGATAAATCTTAAATTTTATTTTATGGTTGGTCTTCCTTTCGAAACAGATGAAGATGTTATTGCCATAAGCGATCTATGTAAAGAAGTGTTATTAGAGTGTAAAAAGATATCTAAAAAAATAAATATTACAGTTAGTGTTTCTAATTTTGTTCCTAAACCTCACACTCCATTTCAGTGGGCAAAACAGATGAATTTTGAAGAAATGAAACACAAGCACAATATATTAAAGGATTCTTTTAATAATGTTAAAAATATATCTTTAAAAATTCATGATGGAAGAAAATCATATATAGAAGGATTCCTTTCTAGGGCGGATAATAAAATTTCAGATTTAATAGAAATTGCTTACAATAAGGGAGTAAAACTTGACGATTATAGAGATAATTTTAAATTATGGAAGGAATCAATAGAAGAACTTAAACTTGATGAAAACTACTATTTAGGAAGTAAAAGTTTAGATGAAAAGTTTTGTTGGGATAAAGTAAATACAGGAGTAACAAAAGATTTTTTAAAGAGAGAATGGAAAAAAGCTCAGCAGGAAGCTCTTACTCCAGAATGTAGAAAGCAGTGTTCATACTGTGGGATAAAAGATATTTTTCCAGAATGTTTAAAAATTTATGAATAGGAGAAAATTTTATGCTAAAAATTGATAATAATTGGTTTAGCATACTTAATGAAGAAATCAAAAAAGAATATTTTCAAAAAATAAAAAAAACTTTAGAAAATGAATATAAAAATTATCAAGTTTTTCCTCCAAAAAGAGAAATTTTTAGAGCTTTTGAGATGACAGATTTTGATAATATAAAAGTTGTTATATTAGGTCAAGATCCTTATCATGGGAAAATGCAAGCTAATGGTTTAGCTTTTTCAGTAAATAATGGAATAAAAATTCCACCATCTCTATTAAATATATATAAAGAATTAAAAAATGAATTAAATTTATATATACCAAATAACGGGAATTTAAGTAAATGGGCTGAACAAGGAGTATTTTTATTAAATACCACTTTAACTGTTAGAGAATCTCAACCAAATTCTCATTCTGAAATTGGTTGGAGTATATTTACAGATAATATTATAAAAAAAATATCTGATGAAAAGGAAAATGTTGTATTTCTATTGTGGGGAAATAATGCAAAAAGCAAAGAAAAATTAATAGATACTAGCAAACATATTATTTTTTCTTCCGTACATCCTAGTCCCTTATCTGCAAATAGAGGTTTTTTTGGTTGTAATCATTTTATTGAAACAAATAAAATTTTAAAAAAATTGGGAAAATCAGAAATAGATTGGCAAATTGAAAATATAGGTGAATAAATGAATATTTTTGAAGGTTTAGATTATAAAGTTTTAAAAGAAGTCAATAAAAATATTAATTACGATGGATTAGAGTATGATTCGAGAAAAATAAAAAATAATTTTATTTTTGTTGCTTTAGAAGGTAACACTGTTGATGGTCATGATTATATAGATAAGGCTGTTCTAAATGGAGCAACTTGTATTATTGTTTCAAAAAAAGTCGAAATTAAATATGATGTAAATTATTATTTAGTAGAAAATTTAAGAGAAAATTTATCGATAATAGCTTCTAATTTTTATGATTATCCACAAAATAAATTAACTATTATAGGTGTAACTGGTACAAACGGAAAAACTACTTCAACTTACATGATAGAAAAATTATTAGGCGAAGAAAAAGTTTCACGAATAGGTACAATTGAATATAAGATAGGAAACGAAGTAATAAATGCTCCAAACACAACGCCTGAATCAGCCGAGTTAATAAAATTAATGTATATGTCATATAATAAAGGTATAAAATATATAGTTATGGAAGTTAGTTCTCATTCTTTAGAATTGGGCAGAGTAAATTCTATAAATTTTGATTACGCGTTATTCACAAACTTAACTCCAGATCATTTAGATTATCATAAAGATATGGATAATTACTTTTTAGCAAAAAGAAAATTATTTTTAAAATTAAAGAATAAATCCAATGCAGTTATAAAT
>JAEWEF010000022.1 GCA_023389595.1 Fusobacteriota bacterium | reverse complement strand
CTTATTTCTGTTGCAGAAATATCAATATATTCATTATCAATAAATATTACATTTTCGTGTTTAAATTTTGGTTTATATCCTCTTCTTTTAAATACCACAAGCTTTGATTCTTTTAGTATTTCCTCATAATGCTTCCATTCATTAAAATAAGTAAGAGAGTCTTCTCCAATTATCTCAAAAAACTCATTATCATGTCCATAATCTTCCTTTATTTTCATTAAAGTATCATATGTAAACGATTTATTAGGATTTTTTATTTCTATATCAGATACAATAATTTTATCGTTATCTTTAAAAATTTTTTTTATAATTTCTATTCGTATCACAGCATCTTCTAAATTATTTTTTTTGTGAGAAGGAATACCAACAGGAACTATAATTAATTTATCTAATTTTAACTTTTCAATAGATTGTAATGATATGTATTCGTGTGCTAAATGAAAAGGGTTAAAACTTCCACCATAAATTCCTATTCTCATAAGTACTTCTCCAATGTATATTTTAACTCCTCATCCACTTTAAAATCAGTAGATAGTTCATATGAAATTTTAGACAATAACTTCTCGTTTTTTATTCCATATTTGTCAATTATATTTAATATTGTATTAAGTAGTTTTCTATTAAATTCAGATATGCCAGAGATATCTATATCTTTTAGATTTTTGTCGTGTATGTTATCCCTTTTTTTTACAAGGTAATAAAGAACAGCAAAAAATATATTTTCATAGTAGTTAACTTCTAATATTCTTTCTAATGAATAAACAAATAAGAATTTAAAATGTTTTAGCTCCCCAATAAAACTAAAAGTATATAGAATTTTAAAAAATAAAAATTTGTCCCTTAAGTAAATCTCTTTTGCAAAAGATATGGCATGTTCAAAATTACCACTAAGTAATGTTTTAAATAAATTATTTTTTAACTTATCTATATCAATGTTACTTTTTCTATTAATTTTTTTTATTTTTATCTTATTTTTTTTATCGATGTACTTATTCAAAAAATTATATAACTTATCTTTATCGTCTTCGAAAGTAAAAAGTATTATTAAAGGATTATACTCTTTAAATGAAATATTGTAATACTTATCTATATTTAAATAAGATCTTTCATTAGCGTAACAAGCATAGTCATTTAAAATTTCGTACTTGTTCTTTTTATCAAATTCCTCTTTAAAAAGTTCTCTATTAATCATTAGAATATCACCTATCATTAAAATTAAGATATTGAACCTGAGATATACCTATATTTTTATCCATACTTATACCTATTATTCTATCTGATTCATACATAGTTTGATCGTTATGTGTTATCATAATAAATTGTGATTTATCTGTAAATTCTTTTAATTTATTAATAAGTTTAACAATATTTTTTTTATCTAGTGCCGCTTCTATCTCATCTAAAAAAGTGAATGGGCTTGGCTTGTACATAAATATTGCCATTATAAAAGATACTGCAACCATAGATTTTTCTCCACCAGATAGTAAAGATAGCGTCTGTCTTTTTTTATTTTTAAATTTTACTATAATTTCTATTCCCGCATTTTCTAAACTATCCATATTTATTAATTCTAATCTACCTTCAGTATTATCTATAGTTTCACTACACATTTTATTAAAGTTTTCATTAATAACATTATACGCCTTATTAAATTCGTCAAGTATTTGTATATCAAGTTCTTCTATAAGATTTAAAAGAGATTTTCTACTAATTACTATATCATCTCTTTCTTTGCACATAAATTCATACTTTTCATTAAGTCTATTAAATTCATCAATGGCAAGTAAATTTACATTTCCAAAATTATCAACTTCTATCGATAATCTTCTATATTTTTCTTTATTAGATTTTAGTTTGCTTGTATCAAATATATCAGCTTCTATATGCTCTAATTTTTCTAACTCTTCTCTAATACTTAAAATATCTTCGTCAAATTTCTTTAGTGTAGAAATATTTTTTTCCACCTCATCCTTAGCCCTCAACATATAAGTTTCTATATTTGATTTATCTTTTAATAGAGTTCTTTCTTCTTCCAATAATTCTTTTTCTTTTTCTGCTAAAGCTTCTATATCCTTATTTTCTGAACGATATTGCTCTAATTTATTTTTTATAGACTCTTCAAGAAAAGAATTTCTCTCGGAATTATTCTCTATTCTTAAATGAATAGCTTCTAATTTTTCTTTTTTACTACTTAGCAACGATGTAATTTCTGAAATATCATTTTTTATTTTTATCCTATTATCAGATATATTTTTAATTTTGTCCTCGCTATTTAGAAATTGAACTCTAATGTCACTAAATTTTTCATTTAATTTTAAAATCTTTTCATCAATAATTTCAATTTTTGATTTTTCTTCCTTGATATCATTATTAATACTGTCTATATACTTATTTAATTTTGTTTCTTCAGATTCAGATTGGCTTATCTTTTCCTCGTAGTTGTTATAGTATCTCTCTTCATCTTCTATATCTATTTTTAATTTCGATATTTCATTAATAAGTTTTTTAGCCTTAGATTTTACCTCTTCGTAAGATTCATTGATAGCTTTCAGTTCTTTATTAAGTTCTTCTTCTTTATCAGAGAGCTTATCAACTTCATCTTCTAAATTTTCTAATTTAGATATCTTTTCATCTCTTTCTTTAGTAAGTTTTTGTAGATTTTTTTCTATATTAGAATATTTATCTTTATATTCCTCTATTTCCTTTTTTCTTGAAATTATTTGTCCTATATTAGATTTAGAATATTCTCCACCAGTCATTCTACCAGTTTTATTAATAGTGTCTCCAGACAATGTTACTATATTTCCAGCAAAAATATTTTCCTTATTAATAGCAATAGCAGTGTCAATATCTTCCACAACCAAGATATTTCCAAATGCAAAATCTATTGCATTCTTATATTTTTTTTCGTAAGATAACAAATCAGAAAGTATACCATAAACTTTATCTCTTTTTACATCAAAATATTTTTTGTTAGCTTTAATATTATCAAGTGGAATAAATGATGCTCTACCATATTTATTATTTTTTAAAAATTCTATAGCTTCCTTTGCAGTTTCAGAATTATCAACAACTATATCTTGTAAATTACCAACAGCAGATGTTTCAAAAATTTTTATAAATTTATTATCAAATTTTATTAAAGAAATTAAAGCTCCATTAATTCCTTTTATTCCACTATTTAAAACCTTTTTAACTGACTCATAGAAACCTTCATTGTTTTCCTGAGTTTTTTCTAAAGCTTCCAGTTTAGAAAAAGTTATTTTTTTATCGTACTCACAAGTTGATATTTGAGTTGAAAGTTTATTTATATCAACGCTTATATCACTAATTAAATTTTCTACTTTCTCTAGATTATTAGACACATTTTTAAGAACTTCTTCTTTATTATTCTTTTTTGTAAGAAAAAATAACTCTTCTTCACTATTGGCTTTACTATTTTCGTTTAAAATATCAAGCTCTTTCTTTAATTCCATTATTTCACTAAGAGAAGCCTTTTTCTTTTTAATTGCTGTTTCAACATCTGCAATTAATCTTATTTTTTCTATTTCTTTTTCTTTTATTAGGTCAATTTTAACATTTACTGAATTATTTAAAATATCTCTTTCATCCGTCAATTGATTTAATTTAATCTCGTATTCTTCCTTATCCTTTTTGATCCTATCAATAGTTTCTCTAAGTTTATTTTCTTCGATTACATTTTTTTCTATCTCATCATTTTTTTCATCTATTTTACGATTATCTTGAGAAATTTCTTCTTCCAATCTTCCCTTCTCTGTTACGTCATGCTTTAATTCTTCAGTTAATTTTACTTTTTCTAGCTGCTCCTCATCTATTATAGATTTAAGAGTACTATTATCAGAATTTAATTTAGATATCTCTTCAGACAATGAAAATTTTTCATTTTCTATTTCATTAATTCTTGATTCCTTTGCCTCGAAATCAGCAGTAAAATTATGTAAATTTTGTTTAGCTTTTTCTAATTTAATTTTATATTCTTCAATTAAGTTTTCAAAATGCTTTAATTCTGTTAAATTTATAGATTTATTCAAAACATCTCTGTCATTTTTAAGATTTAAATATTTTCTTGTTATTACAGCTTGTTTTTCTATATTGTTTCTATTTTCTCTTACTTCATTTAATACTAATTCAACCTTTGAAAGATTATCTTCAACATCCTTTAAATTTTTGATTCCATCAGTTCTTTTAAGTTGAATTTTCTTGATACCAGCCGCTTCTTCTATTATACTTCTCAATTCCTTTGGATTAGAATTTATTATTCTTTCAACTTTTCCTTGACCTATAATAGAATAAGCAGATTTACCAATTCCAGTATCAGTAAAAAGTTCTAATACATCTCTCAGTCTAACCTTCATATCATTTATTAAATATTCAGATTCATTATCTTTCGATAATCTTCTAGTTATTTTAACCTTATCATTATCTATAGGAAGATATCTATCTTCGTTATTAATATGTAGAGAAACTTCTGCCCTGTTTATATTTTTTTTACCTGAATAAATTACATCTTGACTTTCTTTTGCTCTTATATTTTTATAAGATAGTTCTCCTAATACCCAAATAACTGCATCAAGTATATTAGACTTTCCACTTCCGTTAGGACCAACTATTGAAGTTATCCCCCTATCAAATTCTATATATTTTCTATCTCCAAAAGATTTAAATCCGTTTATTTCTACTCCGTTTAAATACATACATTTCTCCATTTATATTTTTATATAATCTTTTATATTATAAAATAAAATTTATATCATAGCTTTATGTTTCAATAAACATTTTTTTAATTTCAAACAACTCTTTCATCTTTCTTTCAAATACTACTTCACTCATTCCGTTTTTTATAGCAATATTATAGTATTTCTCAAATTCAGGATGACAATTTTCCTTAACTACTGATAACAATTCTGCAAAATATCCCCAAGCATTATTAAAACTCATTGTAGATCTATAATCTTCTCTTTTGGGCATATATTTTAACTTCAAGAAGTATTTTTCTAATATATTACTCCATGTTTTCGTGTCATCATCATAACAAAAATATTTTGTCTCAAATAAACTGCCAAATCGTCTATCCCAAATTTTAATTTCATCCGGAATATACCATATCTTCAAGCTTAATAATTCACCAATCACTCTTTCAAAAATAGCACATGGCTCTCCTTCTCTAATTATAATCTTAGAAGCTTCCCCTTTTAATTGCTCATAAACTTCTTCTTTTTTCAATAATAAAAAAGCAATCTTTATACGATAAGCAAAGGGTTTGTCTTTTGTTAATATCTTATATTTTTTTATATCATTCATAATAACCCCATTATTTCTAATTTTCTATGTCTTACAAATTATTATTTTTCTTACCATTCATTGATAGCATATAAAATGGCAAGTCTTACATTTTTTAATAGCTCAGAAGACAAAGTTTCATATTCCTCATCTAACCCTTTTTCATGAGCCATCCATTCCGGACTATCGTTCCATGAACCCATTGCTCCAAAAACATCTGCAGCACTTGCGGCTTCAAACATTTTAAGATTTTGATGTGGAATTGGCGGCAAACTTAAACCGTACTTTTCATCCGGATACTCACTACATCCATCCAAAAGATTTATGGCAGTAGAAAACACATTAGCAAAATTTTCACATTCTATTTTTAAAGCTAATTCTCTAATAGATACCAGCACTTCTCGGAACGAATCCGTGTTGTTTTCAAACTGTGGCTTTTGTGATGGCGGATTAGTCCACTTATGCTCTGAATATAAAATATTCCATTTTTGCAGCATAAAGTCAAATTGCCAATCAGGGACAAAATATGTTACTTTCCCGCTTTTGTAAAAACACAAAATGGAACTTTCCGTTGTATTTGAAAATCCCAAAATTCCTCTATCATTTACTGAATATGGGCATATTAATTTTATATCCTGTATGTCCCTTTTCTTTATTTCATCAAACCACAGTGAAACATTAGAAGCAATATATTTTTCTTTCCTTAAAAACTTCTTTTCAGGTAAAAATGCGAATTCAATTTTATTTTCATATTCCAATGGCGAATATCTAATCGATTCTGATGATTTGAGAGCTTTTTTGCTCGCTGCCACAATAGACGCAATTTGAAACATTTGTCCATTCATCTTATTTCTCCTTTAAATAAATTTGTGTAAACCCCGGATGAAATCCTACAAATTCCTATTTATCTTATACTCATTAAGAAGCTGTCTTGAATAGACTTTTTCATTTTTTGAATCTCTAACTTCTTTCCATAAGATAGTAGCAACTTTTAACTTATTCGAATAATTAACGCTAAATTCATCAGAGCAAAAATCCTTTAAAAATTGATTCCATTGACAAACCGAATTATCATATTTAGCGTAGCCTGATTCTCCATAATAAATTTTCACCATATCTTGAATTGTAAACTTTAAGTCATTCTCCTCTTTAACTTTTCTCCAAGCTGTTGCCATATCAGCATTAAATTTAAACGGGCTAACGCCTGTTACAGATGAAAAATAATCTCTAAATTTTCTGTTAAATGAAAAACCACATTCAAGCAATGGCGTATTTAAAGTTATCCTTTCAGTTTGATTTTTCTTCACTTTCTTGGGAGATTTTTCTACTTTATTCCCCTTAAAATATTGCTCTATAATATAATTCAGCTTTTGTTTTGTATTTCTGTATTCTAATCCAAGAGACTTGCAAATTTGCGAAAGTTCTTTCCGGTACCAATAGTATCTAATAAATTCCTCAAATGATTTTATATCTTTAAAATCCGGTCTAATTTTTCCCATAAATCTATCCCTATAAATTCCAATTTATCATTTCCTTTTACTTCTTTTTGATTTCTTTCTCTACGGCTTTAACATTTTCTAAATAAGCTTTTTCAACTGATGATAGTGTAGCTTTTTGATACTTTCTGTACTCTTTTTTTGCTTTTTCTATTGCTTGTTCGTGACTTACATAGCTTATACCATCAAGAAGTTTTCTATTATCTACTGAAAGTAAAGCGTCTAATTGTTTTACATAATCTTCCATATACATTGGTTTATGTTTTATAGCATTGATTTCTGCCAAATCAAAATAACCAGATACTAGATTATTTAATATTTTTAGTTCACTTTCATTAAGATAATTTTTAGCAACTGAAATATCCTTCAAAGTTGGCAATTCTCCTGAAAAAGAGGTAAGCCCCATAAATGGTTTCTTTGCATTAGCTCTTTGAAAAATCACTTCATCAGCAGTGTTCCTATGAGTTGCATAATGTAGTTTATCTTGCACGATTTTAAAGAATTTAAGCGATTCCTCACTTTTAGGATTATAGTCCACACTTGTAGCATACAAATCAAGAACTTGGCGATACATCACTTTTTCAGAAGACCTAATATCACGAATCCTATCTAATAATTCTCTCAAATAACTTCCTCCACCATTGCCTTTGATTCTGTTATCATCAATAGTGAAACCTTTTATCATATACTCTTTCAAGCGTTCACTCGCCCATTTTCTAAACCTTGTTGCAACACCAGACCTAACTCTATAGCCTAAAGATATTATCATATCTAAATTATAAAATATATTTAAATTTAATTCAAAAAAAATTAATAATATAAATTTTAAAGATTATTAAAATAAAAAAACCTAAATATTAATTTAGGTTTTAACATTAAATATTATGCAAAAATTAAAAAAATATTCCATAAACTAAATAAAGCCTCAACTTTTTACAAGTCAGGCTTTATTTAGTAGAAATTAAACTATAATTTATCTTCTATTTTTTAAACGCTGAAAATACCGTAAATTCTAGTTTTGATGTTTAGTTATTTTAGGTGGTTTTGAACTAATTGCCAACAAATTGCCAACATTTTTTTTATTTTTTTTCATTGAATTTAAAACTACTATTTCAATTAACAGTAAAGAAAAAAATAAGGCAGGAATTAATCCTGCCATTTTAATTAACATACTTTTTTGAGTGCAAACAACAGGTTATTTTTTAGGTTGTCGCACAGAGATTTTATTTCTCTATTTGCTGTATCTAGTTCTTCTTTTGAGTGTGTTTCGTTTTGTTTGAGTATGTCAAAAATCTCCATAGACTTTGCTACCATTTCTTTTAGTTCTGCGTTCAAGTCGTTTATGAGTATATCGAATTTAGTTTCTTCTACTAGTGGCTCAAGTTCGTTTCTGTAGTTTCTCAAGATGTGTTCTATGGTTGTCAATGTTTCCTTTTTTATTATCCCATAGTTTTTTATGATATTGTTTTTATAAATATAGTTTGCCATCTTGTTTTGCAACTCAAAAGCAACGGCAGTATATTTATATTGTAGTACTTGGTGCAACTGTTTATTGCTAAACTTTGAATTAATAATATTATCTTTTAGCAATGTCATTAACTCAACTAGGTTGTTTGTTGTTTCGTCTTGTTTATCAAATAGCCGTTGTGTCATTTGGTCTTGCTTTTTCACTGTTCTGTCTATGTATCTAAAAAAGATAAATGCAAAAATACCAAGTGACCCGTAATTGGCTAAAAATTTTAAAAGCTCAACATCCATTTTTTTTATGTCCTCCTTGTTGTCTTAAAAATATTTTATAAATCCTAGATTAGCAGTAATTTCACGGTGTCTATTTATTCCAATATTGCCGTATAAATTACTGCTTTTTACTTTAAAGGAACAAGCTCCTCCCCCTTTTCGTTGTATTCCTGTATTTTATTAATAGTCACGGCTTTTTCTATAACCTTGTCTAAAATTTTATCTGATACCTTTTTATTATAAGAATTGAGTTCACTTTCTATAATGTCTTTCGCTCTTTGTTTTTTGCTTTCGCCCTTATCTTCTTTAAAAGCCTTATCAACAAATCCAACGCTAGCAAGTGCAATCTCAAGTAAAAAATCGTCTATTTTTGTGTCTGTCTTCTTTACTTTTGCTTTGAGTATAGGTGCAAAATATCCTAATATAAAGCTAATTACTGGTACTAAAAATATTAATTTATCTTTCATTTTATCACTCCTTTTAATTCTATGTGTGGGTAGTCCTTGAATTTTGTCCAGTTTCCCCCGCTCTCAACTATTAAACCGTTTTGTTTTGCCACTTCAATTATATGATTAGCTACAGCAATATATTTTTCTGTTGAGTTCCAGTCAATATTACCTTGTTTAGTTTTATCATATATAGCAAAATCGACGGCATATCCATAGCCGTCTTTTTTCTTTTGATGATTAGATTTATTTATATATCCATCACATCGTGTAATAATTATACCTGGTATCGTCCTTCCTTGTTGATATAGTTTATTTTGTTCTGCTGCTGTCCTTACTCCATAAGTTATAAGAAAATCATAAGGACTATTCACAATAGCTTTTTTAATTACGTCAACTAGTCGTGGGTGTACTCCCTGCATTTTTTCTATTGACTTATTAGATAATGTGAATTGTTTTACGATTTGCTTTAAAAACGTTATACCGTCTATTATTACCTTATCGTCTAAAATCTCAATAATCATTGTTTCCCCCTTTCGTTATTAGTTCGTGCAAGTCTTCGGGAGTTATATTTGCATACCTTTTAGGATAAAAGCAATTAAATTCACTGTCTAAAAGTTCTGCTATCCATTCGCTACAAGTGTATTTTTCTTTGTCCTGTTTTCTCAAGTTCAAAACTTGACTAAATAAAATACCTTTCCAGTCGTAAGGCTTGCCCTTTGTTTTTTGAAAAAAATTCTCGACTTTTTCTTTTCTCAAAACTAAACAATACACGTCCCATTT
>JAEWEF010000014.1 GCA_023389595.1 Fusobacteriota bacterium | reverse complement strand
AAATGGGACGTGTATTGTTTAGTTTTGAGAAAAGAAAAAGTCGAGAATTTTTTTCAAAAAACAAAGGGCAAGCCTTACGACTGGAAAGGTATTTTATTTAGTCAAGTTTTGAACTTGAGAAAACAGGGCAAAGAAAAATATACTTGTAGTGAATGGATAGCAGAACTTTTAGACAGTGAATTTAATTGTTTTTATCCTAAAAGGTATGCAAATATAACTCCCGAAGACTTACACGAACTAATAACAAAGAAGAATTAAAGTTTTTAAAAAAAGGGGGGTAGCGGACAGCAAGCAAATTCTGAACGAGTGAATTTATGGGCGGTACAGAGGACGAAAAATGCCTAAGGAAAAAAAAGGGGGTAGCGATAATGATTATTGAGATTTTAGACGATAAAGTAATAATAGACGGTATAACGTTCTTAAAACAAATTGTAAAACAATTTAAATTGTATCATTTTCTACATAGAACTGAGTGTATACTCCACATATGTTATAGAAATAAAAATTAAATAGATAGTTTTTAAAATTTTAAAGTTATGCTATATTATAGTAAAATAAAAATTTAGGTGATGAAATGATAAAGGTAGGTAAAAGACAAAAATTAATAATAAATAATTTTTCGAGCGTGGGAGCGTATCTTGATGCAGGAACAGATGATGACAAGGATAACATACTTTTACCTAACAACGAACTTGAAGGAAGAGAGCTGGAAGTTGGTGACGAGGTTGAAGTTTTAATTTACAGAGATTCGGAAGATAGACTGATTGCAACTTTTAGAAAAGTTGAGGCAATTATAGGAACTCTGGCAAAACTTGAAGTGGTTGATATTAATCCTAAAATTGGAGCATTTTTAGATTGGGGATTAAATAAAGATTTATTACTGCCAAATTCTCAACAAGAATGTAGAGTTGAAATAGGTAAAAAATATCTAGTTGGACTTTATGAGGATAGTAAGGGTAGAATATCTTCCACGATGAAAATTTATAAATTTTTGTTAAAAGCTAATGGAATTAATAAAAACGATATAGTGAATGGAACTGTTTACAGAATAAATGAAGAAATTGGAGTTTTCGTTGCAGTAGAAGACAGATATTTTGGATTGATACCTAAAATAGAGGTGAATCAAAAATATAAGGTTGGAGACGAGCTTACACTGAGAGTTACGCGTGTGAGAGAGGACGGAAAAATTGATTTAAGTTCCAGAGCTCTACTTTCTAAACAGATGGACAGGGATGCAGAAATTATTTTGGAAAAAATGAGAATTTTACAACACAATTTCAGATTTAATAACGATTCTAGCCCAGAGGATATAAGAGATTATTTTAATTTTAGTAAGAAGGCGTTTAAAAGAGCTATAGGTTTACTTCTAAAAAACAATTTAATAGAAAAGGATGGAGAATATTTTAAAATAAAAAAAGCTGAATAAATTCAGCTTTTATTTTTTAGTCTGTAGAAAAACTATTAGATTTAGGTCTTGTATTAGTACTGCTTGAGTTAGAATTTTGTAAAGTTCCACCAGCTTTTTCTAAATTAGATGCAGCATTTGCAACAAAATTTTTCAAAACTCTTTCAGCTATAGGTCTGATTTCACTCTTATCTAAAACTAGTAGAGAATAAACTCTTCCAGCATCTTGCCAAGCACCTTTTTGAGTAACTTTTTTCATGATAAGTGATACAGAATATTCTGTTAAATCTCCTGTTGCAGGTCTAACTACAGATTTTGAAAAAGAATCCATAGTGTTTAAATATTCGTTGAAAATTGCTCTAACTTCTCTTTTTGCTTCATTTCTTATAGAAGTTGATGCAGATTTATTAGCTGACGATTGAGCAACTATAGGCCCACTCTCTCTAAGTCTTTCAGAACCAAGTGCATAAATTTGTGTTTCTGGATTGACTTTAGATGCAACTACATCTTTTATTGATTGAGGGATTTTAGTGCTGAACGGACTTTGTACTGTTTCAAAAAGAGAAGAAACAGAAGAACAACCAGATAAAACAAGCATTCCTAAAAACAATGTATATATCTTTTTCGTATTTTTTTTCATACTATTCCTCCGATATTTTATTATTTTATTATTTTATAATAGTTTTAAATTAAAATCAAATAAAATCTTAATTAATGCAAGAATTTTTCTATTTTTTTACAAATTGATTTTTTTTATTTACTTTTTACAGTAAGTATGCTAAAATATAACATCAAGTGTTACGAATAGTTACATAAAATAATTGTATTATTATTTTGGAACACTATATTAAAAATGTATACACAAAATTCAAGAGGTGTAAAAGGAGAAAAAAGATGAAAAAGTTATTAGTATGTTTAGGATTATTTGCTCTAGTTGCTTGTGGAGGAAATAAAGAGGCTTTCAAAACAACTACATTTGAAGAAAAAGTGGCGATAGCTGAAAAATCTATACAAGGTGACGAACAAGCTACTAAAGAAATGGAAGCTATAAGAGCTGACATCGCTAAAGCTGCTAGCAACGGAAATGACAGTGCAAAACAAGAAGAATTAGGATGGCTAGCTGCAGTTGAAGCTGCAAACGCTAAAATAACTACTGGAGAAGCAGTGGACAACGCAAAAGCAAAAGCAAACGAATTAGCTGACCAAGCAAAAGATAAAGCAAGTGAAGCAAAAGACAAGGCAGCAGAAGCTGTAGACAACGCAAAAGCAAAAGCAAACGAATTAGTTGATCAAGCAAAAGATAAAGTGAACGAAGCAAAAGAAAAAGCAGCAGAAGCAGTAAGCAATGCTGCAGATAAAATATCTGATGCTGCTAAAAGTTTAACAGAAAAAAAACCTCAATAATTATTAAAAAATTAAAAAAACAGCCGAAAGGCTGTTTTTATTTTATAGTAATTTTATTTTGTAGGAGAAGTAATAATGGTTGACTTTATTTCCCCTCTTAGAGTTTTAAGTATGGCGTCCTTTTGTTTTCCTTTGGTTATAATAAGTGTTGAGCCATAAGTGTTAACTAGTTTTGCCGCCTCAATTTTAGTTGCCATACCTCCAGTTCCAAAACTACTTTTTCCAGAGGTGTCTATATTTTTTTCATATTCGAAAATATTTTCTATCTGTTCTATCAGTTTTGCGTCTTTGTACTCTTTAGGATTTTTATCGTATATTCCATCTATATCAGATAGTAAAATTGTTATATCTGCTCCCCATAAAACTGCTGTTCTTGCTGCAAGCATATCGTTATCTCCTATTCTGATTTCTTCAACGCTTACCGTATCGTTTTCATTTACAACGGGGATAACATTTTCGTCTATTAAAGTAAATAAAGTGTTTCTTATATTTAAATTTCTTTTTGGAGTTTCAAAATCTCCACGAGTAAGTAAAAGTTGTCCTATATGAAAACCTTTTTCTATAAAAGTTTTTTTGTAGGCGTTCATAAGTTCTACTTGACCGATGGCACAAAGAGCCTGTTTATAATTTATATCTTCTTTTCTTGACCATTTTCCAGTACTTGATATACCGGCAATTCTTGCTCCAGAAGAAACGATTACAACCTGTTTTTTATCGTTTATGATTTCGTAAACTTGATCCGCTAAATTTTGTAAAAATTCATAATCTATTTCACCGTTTTCTGATGTAAGAGTTGAAGAACCTATTTTAATTATTATTTTTCTTGCTTCGTCATAAAGTTTTTTCATATTTATCTACCTGACCTGTCCGTTACCGACTATTAAATATTTATAAGAAACTAACTCTTCCAATCCGACTGGACCTCTTGCGTGCATTTTTTGAGTTGAAATTCCCATTTCTGCACCAAAGCCAAATTCTCCTCCATCAGTAAATCTTGTGGATGCATTTACATATACAGCCGCTGCATCAACTTCCATTTGGAATTTTGTTGCATTTTCTAAATTTTGTGTAACTATACATTCTGAATGCATAGTGCCGTATTTATTTATGTGTTCTATGGCCTCGTCTATATTATCAACTATTTTAACACCTAAAATATAATCTAAATATTCTTTTTTAAGTTCTTCTTCATCCTTTATTTCTTCTGCATTAGTCAGTATGTGTTTTGCACTTTTATCAGCTCTTAGTGTAAGTTTATCTTTTGTTGCGTCTATCATCATTTTTATAAAATCATTTGCAATGCTTTTATGCAATAGAAGTTTTTCTACTGAATTACAAACTGAAACTCTTTGCATTTTGGCGTTCAATAAAATTTTAAGTGCCATATCAAGATTTGCAGTTTCGTCTATATAAATATGATTATTTCCTTCACCAGTTTGTAGAGTTGGAACTGTAGCTTCATTTACAACTCTTGTTATCAACGAATTTCCACCACGTGGTATTGCAAGATCTACTATACCATTTGCAGTTATTATTTCGTGGACTATATTTCTATCACTATCTTTTACAAGATGAATTACATCTTCACTTACGTTTGAATTTTTAAGCCCATCTTTTATTGCTTTTTCAAGTGCAACATTAGAATTTATTGCAGATGAAGATCCTCTTAAAATTATTGCATTACCCGATTTAAAAGCAAGAGTAAACGCGTCTATTGTAACATTAGGCCTCGACTCGTAAATTATTGCAATCACACCTAAAGGAACAGAAATTTTTGAAATTTTTAGTCCGTTATCCAGAGTGAAAAGTTTGTTCGATTGTCCCACAGGATTTTTAAGATTGATTACAGTTTTTATTCCTTCTATCATAGAATCTATTCTGGCGTCATCAAGTTTAAGTCTGTCTATCATAGGTTCGCTCATATTTGATTTTCTAGCGTTTTCAACATCTTTCACATTGGCTTCCAAAATATTTTTTCTATTTCTATCTATCGATTTATAAACTTCAACAAGTGCTTCATTTTTTTCTTTTCCGCTCAACTTCGATAAAATTTTTGCACCGTTTTTAATACTATTTTCAATATTTTTTATATACATTATATTTCCTCCTTTTTATAAAATATCAAAATGAAATAAAAAAATCAAGATAATTAAGAACAAGTATTTAATTTTATTGTAAAAAATAGTATAATAAAAAAGATAATTTTTTTGGGGGAATAAATATGTATCAAAAGGATGTTAAGTTAAACAACGAAAACAAAATTTTTAGCAAAATTTATAAAATTGAAGAAACGTTCACTATTTCAGAAATTTGTAAATTAGTTGATATGACATTTCCTACAGTAAAAAGAGTGTTTTATAATTTTTTGCAAAAAGATATAATCAAGGAATTCCGTATGTCAAAAAGCAGCGTCGGAAGAAGAGCAGTCGAATACATCTTCAACTCCGATTTTTGCTTTTTAATAGGAACAAAAATATATGACGATCATCAGACAATAATACTGACTAACGCCAGAGGAAAAATTATCAAGTCGAGCGTGTTTGAAAATATTGAAAATAATTTGCTCGATTTTTTGACAGAAAATTTAATATCTTTTTTAGATGAACTATCTGTTGGTATAAGAGAACGCATATTGGGAATAGGTATAGCCATACCGGGAATATATAATAAAGAGGATAATTTTATAGAGCTAAGTTTAACAAAAACTTATAGTGGAAATATAAAACAGGAATTGGAAGAAAAATTGGGATATAAAATTTTTATAGAAAATGAAGCGAATCTTTCAGTTTTGGCGGAGGCTGTACTTGGTAAGTATGGAGAATTAAAAGATTTTACTGTAATATCCATAAATGAAAATTTGAATTCATCGAATTTTTTAAAAATGAGTGGACAGAACGAAGAATTTTTCTTTAAAGCTTCAAGAACGGAGCATATGATACTTGATAAGAAAAGTGGAGATACTTATGGGAATCACATATCTTTCAAATCTTTAGAAAAAAATATTAACAAGCAGTTAAACTGTGGCGAAAAAATTTCCGTCGATGATTTTTTTAGAAGAGACGATCTATTAAATAGCGAAAAAGGAAGACTAGTACTCGACGATTTTGTTGATCACTTAGCACTACTTATAAAAAACGTAATATTCTTATATAACCCGTCAAAAATTATTATATGCGGATTGGTAGCAAATTATGAAATTTTAATTTTAGAAAAATTGAAAAATAAAATTTATACGGACAACAATCTTTTTTATAGAGGAAAAGAAACACTGTGTTTTTCAGAATTTCGTGGAAATTCAAGCATAGTAGGGGCCGCAATTTTTCCACTAGTAGACAGTATGATGTAAAAATGGAGAAAATTTCTCCATTTTTTATTTTCAAATAAATTCATTACTATATCTTTTAAATATTTTTTCTTTTAAAATATTTTTTTTGTGATATAATTTTTACAGACGATATAGTCGGTAAAATTTTTAAAGGTGATTAAGATGGTAAAAAGATTGGATGTTGAAACGAGAAAAAAAGAAATTTTAGAAGCTGCAATGAAAGTTTTTTTAGAAAAGGGATTTTCTAAATCGACAATGGAAGACATTATTTCTAAAACAACTTTATCAAAGGGAGGGGTGTATCATTATTACTCTAATATTCATGAAATAATAGTTGACTTATTTTTAGAAGGTAATAGATATAGAATAAATAAAGTAGAAAACTATATAAAAGAAAACGATATATCTAAAGAAAATTTTAATAATGTGGATTTCGTAGCCGACCTCTTAACTGAAAAAATTATTGACAACAATAAATATATGCCAATATATGCTATGTTTTTAAGTGAAATAAAATTTAATAAAAAATTGGAAGAAATATTTAACGAAATTATGAATAAATCTAGACAAGAATTATTTGATTTCACCAAATTAGATTTTTTTAAAGAAAAAAATGAAGAAAATTTCATTTTTATTACCAATATATTAAATACATTTATTATTGGAAAAAATTTACTAAAAATTGATGACAATTTTATAAAGAATAAGGAGATAATAAAACAGATGTTAAAAACGGCATTGAAATTTTCAGATAAGTAGGCTAACTACACGCAATTAAGGAGGAGTAATGGAGGATTTAAAAAAACTTTTATCCTATGCTAAAGAGAAAAAACACTTTATGATACTTTCTTTAATATTGTCAGCTATATCAACTATATTATCTTTTATGCCCTACTACTTTTTTTTCAAGTTGTTGAGAGAAATTAGTTCCACTGCAGATAAGAATAACATAAAAAATATTTCTATCTTAATTTTTGTTTTAACGTTCATATATACATTCACCTATTTATTATCTTTAATTTGTAGTCACCTTTTTGCTTTCAGATTGGAATCGAATATGAGAAAGGAGGGCTTAAGACATTTACTTAATGCGTCATTTTCTTTTTTCGATACAAATTCTTCTGGAAAAACTAGAAAAATAATAGACAATAACGCGTCTAATACTCACACTGTTGTAGCACACATTTTACCCGACACTGTAAATGCAATACTTTTTCCTATATGTCTTATAGTACTATCTTTTGTGGCAAATTTTTATGTTGGATTAGTAGTAGTTATAAGCATTATTCTATCTCTTGTATGTTTTAAATTTATGGGAGAGGGTCCGGAAGCCATAAAAGAATATTCTTCAGCCCTAGAACAAGTTAATTCTGAAACTGTTGAATATATAAGAGGTATACAAGTAATCAAAATTTTCGATACCATAGTAGAATCGTTTGAAAGATTGTACAATTCTATATTAAATTATTCTAGAGTTGTAAATGCTCAATGTCAAAGATGTAGAATACCATATAATATTTTTCAGGTAATTATGTTTTGTGGAATAGCAGCCATTATACCTGTTGCTTTTAGGGAGATGCACCTTTCAAAATCTGTTTCAGAAATTTTATCTTTAGTAGTGTTTTTTACAACTTTCATAGGATTGCTTTTTGTAGCATTTATGAAAATAATGTTTTTGAGTCGTGATTTTAATACGGCACTAGATGCCATAAAAAGACTTGAAGATATATTTGTTAGAATGGAAGAAAATAAGTTGGAAAATGGCAACATAGATGAAATGAAAAATTTTGATATAGAATTTGAAAATGTAACTTTTTATTATGAAGAAGGAAATAAAATTTTAGAAAATTTAAATTTAAAACTTGAAGCGAATAAAAAATATGCACTTATAGGAAAATCTGGTGGAGGAAAATCTACCATAGCAAAAATTATTTCAGGATTTTATCCCGTTAAATCTGGAAAGGTTAAAATAGGTGGGATAGATATAAGAGAATACAGAGCTGAAACTTTAGAAAAAAATATAGCTTTTGTATTTCAAAATGCAAAACTTTTTAAAACGAGCATATACGAAAATGTAAAAATTGCAAAACCTGACGCAAGTTATGAAGAAGTTATGAGGGCTTTATCGATGGCGATGTGTGATAGTATTTTGGACAAATTTGACGAGAGAGAAAATACTATAATAGGATCAAAGGGAGTTTATTTATCCGGTGGAGAAACACAGAGAATTGCAGTCGCTAGAGCAATTTTAAAAGATGCTAAAATAGTTATACTAGATGAGGCTAGTGCAGCAAGCGATCCTGAAAACGAATATGAAATGCAAAGAGCTTTTTCCGAATTGATGAAGAATAAAACTGTTATAATGATAGCACACAGATTATCGAGTATAAGAGATGTAGACGAAGCTTTATTTGTTGAGAATGGAAAAATAGTAGAAAGAGGATCTCATAACGAACTTATGAAAAACGACAGTAAATATAAGAATTTTCAACTACTATTTAATGAAGCAAAGGAGTGGAGACTATGATAAAAAATCAAATTAAAAAATATATACCACTTAGTGATAAAGGAGTTGACGACGTTTTAAAGGCGGCGATATACACATTTTTAAAAAATATTATGGCTATGTTACCTCCAGTATTAGTTTTTGTTTTTTTGGATGATTTAATAAGAGGAAATGTTAAACCTCTTTATGTTTACATGTTAATACTCTTGGTAATAGCGATAGTTATGTTTTTTATTTTAATGAAAGAATATGTTCTAACATACGATACAACGTATGCTGAAAGTACTGCTATGAGATTGGAGATAGCAGAAAAAATTAAGCAACTACCAATGTCGTATTTTGCTAAACACGATTTAGCAGATTTGTCTCAAAGTGTAATGATGGATGTTAACAATTTAGAGATGACAATATCACATGCACTGCCTCAAGGAATAGGATTCTTTTATTTCTTAGTACTTTTAACAGTATTATTTTTTATAAATAATCCTTTAATCACGCTGACTATATTTGCTCCTATATATTTATCTCTTATTTTCTTTTTCGTTAGCGACAAATTTGCATCAAAATCTGTTAAAAAATTTCACGAACATTTAATAGAAAATGCTAATTCTTTTCAAGAAGCATTTGAAATGCAACAAGAAATAAAGAGTTATTCAATGCAAGAAAAAGTTAAGGAAGAAGTTTTAAAAAAATTAGAAGATACAGAAAGAATACAAATTAAAAGTGAATTTACTATGGCATTTATACTATATGTAGCCGATAGTTTACCATATTTAGGACCAATATTGACTGCAATAGTTGGAGCTAATATGTATTTAAACGGAAACATCAGTCTTCTTTACTACATGGGATATTTAATGGCTGCAACTGCCATTGCATCTAAATATAGTAGTTTTAATGTTTTTATTGCAACTGCACTAATATTTAAGAACAGTTTTAAAAGACTTCGAGATTTAAAAGGTGAAAAAGTACAAAGTGGAACGGATACAGATATAGAAAAATTTGACATAGAATTTAAAAATGTTAAATTTGCATACAGAGATAAAAATGTTATAGACGATGTTTCTTTTAAAATAAATCAGGGAGAAATAGTTGCTTTTGTAGGGCCATCAGGTTGTGGAAAAACAACAATTTTAAGATTGGTATCTCGTCTTTATGATTATGATAGCGGAGAAATAAAAATAGGTGGAAAAAATATAAAAGACATCAGTACTAAATCACTTTTCAAAAATGTTTCTATCGTTTTTCAAAATATCGACCTATTTGATAACACCATACTAGAAAATATAAGAATAGGAAGAAAAGACGCTACCGATGAAGAGGTTATTGAGGCGGCTAAACTTGCTAATGTAGACAAGATAGCTGAAAATTTACCTCATGGATACAACACACTTATAGGAGAAAATGGCTCGAGATTATCTGGTGGCGAAAGACAAAGAATTTCCATAGCGAGAGCATTTTTAAAGGACGCCCCAATTATTTTGTTAGATGAAATTTCAGCATCCATAGATATAGAAAACGAAAAAGAAATTCAAAGTAGTATAAGTAAATTAATAAAAGATAAAACTGTAATGATAATTTCTCATAGATTAAAATCTATAGAAAAAGCAGATAAAATTATAGTTGTGAATGAGGGTAGAATTGATAATATAGGAAGTCATGAAGAATTGATTAAAAATTCAAAAATATACAGAGATATGATAGAAAAATCTAACTTAACGGATGAATTTGTTTATTAAAAAAATGGTGTGAAAATTCACACCATTTTATTTTTTATAAATAAAAATAAATGTTATAATAATATAACTAACAAACTTGAGGTGTAGTTTTGAAAATTATAACAAAATCAAATTTGAACGTGAGAAGCATAGAAGAATTTATAAGAGTGATGCTACCAGAAGTGGATGACGAAATTGAAATAGAAATCTCAGAGAATGAAAAAAGTTATACGGCAAAAGTGTGTAATAAAGATAAAAGATCAGAATTTTCATATAAAAAAATAGATGATAAAATTGATGACCAACCACTTACGATGTCTAAAATAGCACTGCTTAAATTATATGATAAAAAATATTCTTGGGGTTCTCTTATGGGAGTCAGACCGACTAAAATTTTTAGACGACTTTTAAATGCTTCAGAAAATTGTGAAGAAGTAGAAAGTATTTTAAAAGATTTTTATCTGGTATCTGACGAAAAAATAAAACTTATGGCGGAAATAGTATCAAAAGAGGAAAAATTACTGGACGATAGATATATTAATTTGTATGTGGGCATACCTTTTTGTCCAACTAAATGTCGTTACTGTTCTTTTGCCTCTTACGAAATAGGTGGCGGTGTAGGAAGATTTTACGACGCTTTTGTAGAGGCGTTATTGAAAGAAATAGAAATAATCGCTAAATATTTGAGAACATATCCCAAAAAGATATCTTCAATTTATTTTGGAGGAGGCACTCCAAGTATTTTAAAACACGAAGATTTAGAAAAAATATTATCAAAAATAAATGGAGCGATAGATACTAAAAATTTAAAAGAATACTGTTTTGAATGTGGCAGAGAGGATACGCTTGATAGAACAAAACTCGATATACTCAAAAAATACGGTGTAAATAGAATAAGTCTAAATCCACAAACTTTTAACGAAGTGACTCTTAAAAAATTGAATAGAAATTTTAATTTAAAAAATTTTGATGAAATATTTTTGTATGCAAAAAAATTAAATTTTGATATAAATATGGATATAATTATCGGCCTACCAGGGGAAACTACTGAAGATGTAATGTATACTCTGGATAAAATTTTAGAATACGAAATAGATAATCTAACTGTTCATACGCTGGCATTTAAAAGACGATCAAAGTTATTTAAAGACGATCAAAATAGATTGACTTTAGATAGAAAACGGATAGAAGAAAAAATTTCAAAAATATGTTTGCAAAAAAAATTAAATCCGTATTACATGTACAGGCAAAAAAATATAGTGGAGTGGGGCGAAAATGTAGGCTATGCACTTGACGGTAAAGAATCTATTTTCAATATGGAAATGATAGAAGAAAATCAAAATACGATGGCGTTAGGTGGCGGTGGAATAAGTAAGATAGTTTTTAAAAAAAGTGGTGAAAACGACTACATAGAAAGATATGTAAATCCAAAAGATCCTGCTCTTTATATAAAAGAATTAGAGAAGAGATGCGAAGAAAAAATAAATTTATTTGAAAAATATAAATAGGAGAAAAAAATGGGGAAATTAATTAGAGGAACGAGTAAAAGTTCACGTTTTGTTGTTATGGATACGAAGGATATAATTAACGATATAATAATTGCACAAAATATAGATGACACTTTGACAGCTGACATTTTATCTAAAATTGTAGGTTTTGCAATATGTTTATCTACAAATATGAAAAGTTTTAAAAATCTAACGGTTAGAGTCGATTCTAACTCTTACATCAAAAACATAACTGTAATTATCGATGAAGATAAGAATGTAAAAGCCTATGTTTCAAAAAATGAAGAGTACGAAGAAACTACTCATGCAACACTTAGAGTGATAAAAGATTTTGGATTGAAAGAACCTTACACAGCAATTTCTAACATAGATTTAAAAAATATTTTAGATGATATTTCATCGTATTTTTATCACTCAGAACAGATACCAACTTTTATATCTGTTGGTAGTAGCTTTAACGATGACGGAAGTTTAAAAAATTCTGGTGGATTTATGGTACAGCTTATGCCGGGAGCTGATGAAAAATTTATAGATAAAATGGAAGAGAAGTCAAAAATTATAAGACCGATTAATCAACTTTTAGACGGCAAAATGTCGTTAATTGATATAATAAAACTCATTTATGAAGATATAGATAGTGAAAATGATGCTGAAATAGAAAAATATGAAATTTTATCCGAAGAAAATATAATTTTTAAATGTAATTGTAATAAGGAAAAATTTAAAAATGGAGTAATTACTCTTGGGAAATCAGAATTGCAAAATATTTTTGATGAGGAAGAAAATATAGAAGTTGCTTGTCAATTTTGTAATAAAAAATATAAATTTTCTAGGGAAGATTTTTCTGAAATATTAGACGAATAATTTTAATTTAGAATGGAGATGCAAATGAAAATAATAGATTCACATGTACATTTAAATGACAGCAGATATGACGAAGATAGAGATGAAGTTTTAAATAGAATTAAAAATGAAATGGATTTTGTCGTAAATATAGGTTACGACTATGAAAGTAGTAAAATCAGTGTAGAATACGCTGATAAATACGATTTCATATATGCAACTGTCGGATTACATCCGGCAGAAGAGGAAGAATACACTCAAGAGTTGGAAGATAAAATTAGAGAGTTGGCAAAAAATAAAAAAGTTTTAGCGATAGGAGAAATAGGTCTTGATTATCATTGGATGACAAAGACAAAGGAGGAACAGGCAAGAATATTTAGGGCACAGATGAAGCTAGCAGAAGAATTGAATATGCCGGTTGTAATCCACACGAGAGATGCTATGGAGGATACGATAAAAATTTTAAATGAATTTCCTAAGGTGAGGGGAATTTTACATTGTTATCCCGGATCCTATCAAATTGCAGAAAAAGTTGTAGACAGATACTATCTTGGTATAGGTGGCGTTCTAACTTTTAAAAATGCAAAAAAACTTGTGGAGGTTGTAGAAAAAATTCCTATAGAACATTTAGTTATAGAAACCGATTGCCCATACATGACACCTACTCCACACAGAGGAAAGAGGAACGAGCCAGTATACACAAAATTTGTTGCGGAAAAAATTGCGGAAATAAAAAATATGTCTTATCAAGAAGTGGTTGACATAACAAATGAAAATACGAGAAAGGCGTACAATATGATATGATAGTTGGAGTAGGAACGGATATAGTTGAAATAAAAAGATTGGAAGAAAAAATTAAAAAAGATAGTTTTGTAAATGGAGTGTATACGAATGAAGAATTAGAAAATATAAAAACAAGAGGAAATAGATTGGAAAGTTATGCTGGAGTTTTTGCGGCTAAGGAGGCTGTTGCGAAAGCTCTTGGAACGGGATATAGAAATAATTTAAAAATAACGGATGTATGTGTTTTAAACGATTATCTTGGAAAACCTTACATAAAAATTGTTGGTAACGGTGCGGAAAAAATTAAAAATATTTGTTTTCATCTGTCGATATCACACAGTGAAAAATATGCCGTAGCATTCGTTGTTGCTGAAAACATTTAAAAAAGACCAATTAAAAATTTTGGTCTTTTTCTATTTCGTCACTGTATATTATTTTTGCTCCAATTTTTTTCATCTCATCTATGGCAAGTTCGTTTTCGCTTATAGCTCTACATCCGTCTTTAATTAAAAAAACTTTGTATCCTAAATCAAGTGCGTCAAGCACGGTAAATTTTACACAGTAGTCTGTTGCTAATCCTAAAATATAGAGTGTATCTACATTGTTATTTTTCAAAAAAGTATCGAGTTCTGTTTTGCTTTTTTTATCGTTTTCAAAAAAACCGCTATATGAATCGACTTCGCTATTAGTTCCCTTGTAAATTGTTTTATCTATTTTATCTGTACGTAAATTTTTATGAAAATCTGAACCGACAGTGTTTTCTACACAATGTACTGGCCAAAAAACTTGTTCGATTCCATTTAAAGTACCTATTTCTCCAATTTTCTTGTTTGAATTAATGGCAAAACTCTTATGATTTTTAGGGTGAAAATCTTTTGTAGCTATTATTAATTTATTTTTTTTAGAAAAAATTTCTATAAGTTTATTTGCAACTTCTACAACTTCATCTCCATTTTTCACTTCTAAAGCTCCACCGCTACAAAAATCATTTTGTATGTCAACTAGCAATAACGCTTTCATAATTTTTCTCCTGTCAGTTATATTTGAATTATATTTTTCTCTGTGGTAATATATTTTATATATTATATCACATCTAGGGGGGAATATGGATATTTTAGAATTAAAGAGAGAACACGGAATCAATCTTGAAAAAATAGATGAAATTGGGAGGTCTCTTTGACGTAGAAAGCAAGGAGCAGGAAATAAAAAAACTTGAAGCAAAAACTTTCGAAAATAATTTTTGGAACGATAAAAAATCTAGCTCTGAAGTAATAAAAAATTTAAATTTTCTTAAAAATATAGTTGCAACCTACGGAAATATAAAATATGAACTTGAAGAAATTTCAGTATTAATTGAATTTGTAGACACTGGAGATGAAAGTTTTTTAGACGAACTTTTTGCAAAACACAGAAAAGTTTCAGAAGATTTAGAAGATTTTGACATAAACTTATTGCTTGACGGAGAATTTGACATAAACAACGCCATAGTAACTATACATTCTGGAGCAGGAGGAACGGAAGCGTGTGATTGGGCAGACATGTTATATAGAATGTATATCAGGTGGTGTGCAGAAAAAAAATATCAGACGGAAGAAATAGATTTCATGCCTGGAGATAGTGTGGGAATAAAATCTATAACATTTTTGGTGAAAGGGAATTTTGCCTATGGATATTTAAAGGCGGAAAAAGGAGTACACAGACTAGTTAGAATTTCTCCTTTTGACGCTAACAAAAAAAGGCATACTTCGTTTGCGTCCGTCGAAGTTATTCCTGAAGTAGACGAAACTATAGAGGTAGAAATAAATTCAGAAGATTTAAGAATAGATACTTTTAGATCGGGCGGAGCAGGAGGACAACACGTTAATATGACGGACTCTGCTGTTAGAATTACACATAAGCCGACTGGTATAGTCGTATCTTGTCAAAAAGAAAGATCACAATTAAGAAACAGAGAAACGGCTATGTCTATGCTTAAATCTAAATTGATAGAATTGGAAATTATGAAAAAAGAAGAGGAAATGAAAAAATTGAAGGGCGAGCAGTCCGAAATTGGTTGGGGGAATCAAATAAGATCGTACGTTTTTCAACCGTATACGATGGCAAAAGATCATAGAACGAATTTTGAAATAGGAAATATAAAAGCCGTTATGGATGGAGATATAGATAAATTTATAAACGCCTATCTAAGATTTTCGAAAAAATAAAAGATACTTAGATGATTATTCGATGGGTGAATATCAATAAAATCATCTAAAAATGTTAATTTTTAAATCAACACACTGTGTTCTAAACTTAAAAAACCACTATTTTTCAAGGGGATGAATGGGTATAAAAATAGGGGTCTAAAATTTTTAAGACATAGTTTAGGTAGTCTCGCATCAATTTCGTGCATGTATGAGCTTATTAGAAGCCATACAAAAAAGCTGCCATTTTATGCTATTTTGAGCTATTTAATTTAGAAAAATAAAATTAAAAATAAATTTTTTAAGTTATGAAATAAAATTTTCTATAAAATTTCTATTAAAGTTAAAAAAATTAAAAATTATTTTTTAAATAAAATATTATATGTTAAAATGTAAAATAAAACAGAATATATTAAGAATATATTAATTATAAGGAGTTGTTTATATGGAAAAAAAGAGAGTAAGAACTAGAGTTGCTCCTTCTCCTACGGGAGATCCACACGTTGGTACTGCCTACATTGCCATGTTTAATATAGCTTTTGCAGCCGTTAATGACGGAGATTTTATTTTGAGAATAGAAGATACAGACAGAAATAGATATACAGAAGGTTCAGAGCAAATGATATTTGATGCATTGAAATGGCTTAATTTAAACTATGATGAAGGGCCAGATGTTGGAGGAAATTACGGTCCATACAGACAATCTGAAAGATTCGATCTTTATGCAAAATATGCAAAAGAACTTGTAGAAAAAGGTGGAGCATATTATTGTTTCTGCGATCAAGAAAGACTTGAAAAACTTAGAGAAAGACAAAAAGCTATGGGAAAAGCTCCGGGCTATGACGGACACTGTAGATCACTTTCAAAAGAAGAAATAGAAAAAAAACTTGCAGCTGGAGAGCCGTACGTAATAAGATTAAAAATGCCTTACGAAGGGCAAACAATTATACACGATAGACTGAGAGGGGATATCGTTTTTGAAAATAGTAAAATAGATGATCAAGTTTTATTGAAAGCTGATGGATATCCTACTTATCATCTTGCAAATATAGTTGACGATCACTTGATGGAAATTACTCATGTAATTAGAGCTGAAGAGTGGATACCGTCAACTCCTAAACACATACAATTATATAAAGCGTTCGGATGGGAAGCTCCAGAATTTATTCACATGCCTCTACTTAGAAATTCGGACAGAACAAAAATTTCTAAAAGAAAAAATCCTGTTTCTTTAAATTGGTACAGAGAAGAGGGATACATTAAAGAGGGACTTATAAATTTCTTGGGACTTATGGGATATTCTTACGGTGAAAATCAAGAAATTTTTTCTCTTGAAGATTTTAAAAAGAATTTCAACATAGATAAAGTTTCGCTTGGTGGACCAGTTTTCGATTTAGTAAAACTTGGATGGGTTAACAATCAACAAATGAAATTGAAAGATTTGGACGAACTTACAAAACTTTGTCTTCCTTTCTATGTTAGAGAAGGGCTTATAGAAAATGAAAATGTTGACGAAAAAACTTTTGCCACAATCAAAAAAATGGTTGAAATTGAAAGAGAAAGTGCAAAAACTATGAAAGAAATTGTGGCTGCATCTAGAACATTTTTTGAAGATGAGTTTGACTTACCAGAAGTAACTGAAGACATGGATAAAAAAGAGAGAAAATCTGTCGAAAAATTACTTGCAGCAATAGAAGATGAAACTGGTAAAAAATCTATAAAATTATTCATCGAAAAATTAAAAAATTTTCCTAGAGATGAATTTGAAGTCGATGAGGCAAAAGAATTATTACATTCTCTTCTTGATGAATTAGAAGGTGGACCTGGAAAAGTTTTCATGCCTCTTAGAGCAGTTATGACGGGAAAATCTCGTGGAGCCGATTTATACAATGTAATTTATATAATAGGTAGAGACAGGGCTTTAAAAAGAATAGAAAATACTGTTAAAAAATATAATATATTTTAAAAAAGGTGAGGTGGAATTATTCACCTCACTGTTTATTTAAGGGGTAGCTATGTCAAAATTAACAAAAATTGCAACCGAAATGGATGGACTTTTTTTGATAGAACACGAAAATTTTTTCGATGAGAGAGGCCTATTTTTTGAATTTTTTAATGAAGCAGATTTTTTTCAAATTGACATAAAAAATAAATTTGTGCAAGACAATGTATCCGTTTCTAAAAAAGGAGTTATTCGCGGTATGCATTTTCAAAAAGACGGTTACGCACAATCAAAATTAATTAAGGTCGTGAAGGGAAAAATTTTGGACGTAGTTGTCGATATGAGAAAAAATAGCAAAACTTTTGGTAAATATTTTAAGGTTGAACTATCTTCCGATAAAAATATTATGCTTTTTATTCCTCGTGGATTTGCACACGGATTTTTATCACTTGAGAACGATACTACCATACTTTATAAAAACGATAATTTTTATAGTAAAGAAAATGAAGATGGAATTTTGTGGAATGATACTTTTGTGAACATAGATTGGAATTTAAAAAGATATGGAATAGAACATTTAATCATATCCGAAAAAGATAAGAATTATAGAAAATTTGAGGAGGTAGTAAAATGAAAGGCATAGTAGTTGCAGGTGGCGAAGCAAAAAGACTCTTCCCTCTTACAAAAAGTTTATCCAAACATTTACTACCGGTATACGATAAACCCATGATATATTATCCACTTTCTGTTTTGATGCTTGCAGATATAAAAGATATTATGATAATAACAAATAAGCAACACACGGAACTGTATAAAAATCTTTTGGGAAATGGAGAAAATTTTGGTATAAATTTATGCTATGGAGAACAGGAGCAACCTAACGGGATAGCTGAAAGTTTGTTGATAGCCGAAGAATTTTTAGATGGAGATAACGTTTGTTTAATATTGGGAGATAATATATTTTTTGGATATTCTTTTTCAGAGATTTTAAAAAATAAATCTAGATTAAAAAGTGGAGCGGAAATATTTGCGTATGCAGTGAATAATCCAGAAAATTATGGAATAGTAGAATTTGATGAAAACAAAAATGTAATTTCTTTGGAAGAAAAACCCGTATTGCCGAAATCTAAATTCGCAGTTACCGGACTTTATTTTTATGACGCTACCGTAGTGCAAAAAGCTAAAACTTTAAGTAAAAGTGCAAGAGGCGAGTTTGAAATAACCGACATCAACAAAATGTATTTAGCAGAAAAAAAATTAAATTTAAATATTTTAGGTCGTGGATTTT
>JAEWEF010000069.1 GCA_023389595.1 Fusobacteriota bacterium | reverse complement strand
CTCTTTTACTGTTGTTTTTTCTTTTCCTCCTAAAAAGAGTGTAGAGTCGCAGTTACCAACTATTGTATCTGCATGGTCTTTATAGATTGCTTTTAATTGAGATTGTGCTTGCAGTATTATGCTTGCTGATATTTCTCTTGAACGAATTGTTGCAATCAATTTTTCAAATTTAGGAATCAAACCTATATTGGCAAACTCATCAAGTAGACATCTTACATGAACTGAAAGTCTTCCACCATACACATCATCTGCCTTATCACATAGTAAATTAAATAATTGAGAATACATTATTGAAACTACAAAGTTAAAGGTATCATCAGTATCTGATATTATTACAAATAAGGCAGTTTTCCTATCTCCAATTTTATCGAGCTCTAGTTCATCTTCACTCATTAGTTCTCTAAGCTCTCTTATATCAAAAGGTGCAAGTCTTGCTCCACAAGATATTAGAATTGACTTAGCAGTTTTCCCTGTAACAACTTGTCAAGGACTTTTTAATCATTTTTATAGTTTATTTGATTTTGCCTCTCTCCATTTCTCTAAGTATGATTCGTTTTAATTTGTCTTGCATAGTTTCGCTTGCATTTTCATTAAAATGAATAACTACCTCATAATTTGCTTTCCCAATCTTTTTTATAGTTCTTGTTCCTGTTTTATTTTCTTGCATTTTTTCCCCTTTCATTGGTGAAGAATAATTTTTGTCTATGCAATTAATTACCAGCATTTCTTTGTAGCGCCTCCCTGAGTTCATTTATTGCCCTGTTTAAGCTTTCTATTTTTGATTCAAGTCGAGTCAGTAAGTAAATGCTCAAAATAATTGGAAACGCTTGATTAGCAAGCAATGTTGTAAATTGTTCCATTTTTACCTCCTCACCTATATATATAATGAGATTTGTTTTTTTACATTTTTTTATAAAAAAAAGCACTAGATTAAATCTAATGCTTTAAAATCTATTTTTCTTTTTTAGGATACGTTTAACATTTGTCACAAAACAACCAGCAAATAATAACGCCATTAGTAGATATATATTTAATGAAGCCTTGTTTCCAGTTTTAGGTATCGGATTTTCAGGTACTTCTGGCGCTTACTCTGTAAAGTGTTTTACATCACATAAAAATCTCCGGCAGAGCCCTATACTATACCGGAGGTTTTAACCTTTTCTATTATTTTTTCTACACTCATATTTTCTACAAAATCAGGATCCATATGCAATAAAAACTTCCATCCATCACCATCTTTATAGAAAATAGCTTCTCCATCTTCTGATCCTCTATACTTTCTAGTGATTTCACAATTATTTTTCTCTAAATATTCCTTTATTGCCAAGTATTTATTTTCACGCTTCATTATATAGTCTTTTAGTTCTTTATTTTCTACATAATATGCATCCACTTGTGTGTAACCTTCTACGATACCATCACCTTTTTGTGAAAGAAGTGGTAATTCGTTCCAAACTATTGCCACATCATCATCAGTAGGAAACATATATCTGGTAAGCAAAACTATATTTCCTTTATGAGAAAGCTCTACATATTCTGGTATTTTACCCCAATCAATGCTTTCATATAATTCATTTTCGATTATCTCGGTATAATATGCATCAAGCTGCGAGATAAACTCTCTTCCCTCTTTTATGTTCCCAAAAATTCCTAGCTGATGTTTCATTCCATTTTGATTTAATTCCAATATATACATAATATCCTCACTTTTTTAATAATTCTTTCATACCTAATTTTATTTTGTCAATACTCATTTTAGCATATCCCAGTATAATTCTTCTATCACTATTTTTTTTGTAATAATAATCTTTTATGGGATAGATTTTGATTTTCTTTTCAGATGCTCTTTTTATTATTTCTTCTGTATCCTCACCAAAATCTACAATTATGTGTTGTCCTGCAGAATCTGCACTATATGAGTAATTATATTTTTAATTCTTCTACGATTATATTTCTTTTTCTTTTGGATAACAAAAGTAACTTCCGTAAATGTTTTTGATAATTGCCACTTTCTAAAAATAGCGCTAAAATTTTTTGCGTCAAATATGATACATCACTCTCGTGGTGTATTTTTTTAAGTAATAGAGATGGTACTACCATATAACTCGTCTTTAGCATAGGTGCAATCGATTTTGAAAAATTCCCTAAATATATTACCCGATCGTTTTTGTCATAACTCTTTAGGGATGGTATCGGGATACCTACATATATAAATTCACTATTATAGTCATCTTCTAGAATGTAACTTCCATCTGATTGGTTTGCCCAATTAAGCAGCTCTAATCTCTTATCTACAGGATAAAGAGTCCCTGTAGGAAATCAACATTTATTTTCGTAATAACTGTTCTAAACAGTACACCAACGATTCATTTTTCCAGTTTTTAACTTTGGTAGAAGTCTTAAAACTCTTTTGTTTACTGAACTATTTGCCTCTGTCATTATTATGACACGAAACCCTGTTGCAAAATCCCACACATAGCTATCTTTATTAACTCTTGCCAGTTTTACTAATAGATTTGCTACATATGATGGTGTTAATACTACATCATTTAGCTTACTTTCTCCATTTACAGGTTTATTTATGTTGTCTGATAGGAGCGTGTTTTTTAGTGTTCTTACAATAAGATCT
>JAEWEF010000007.1 GCA_023389595.1 Fusobacteriota bacterium | reverse complement strand
TGAAAGGGGGTGACAAAATGAAAAAAATAAAAGTTTTTGAAAGTGGGAACTATCCACAAGGTAATTTTAACAAGGAGAGAGTAAAAGCTGTTTGAATAGAAATAAAAAATTACACTTTAAAAATATATTTTTTATTTTTATTTTATAGTTTTTTTTGACAAATTATAAAAAATAATATACTCTTTAAATAAAAACTAAATTTTAAATAGATTGGAAGGTGGTTGGTGTTATGGTAAGCAAAACAATAGAAATAACTAACGAAAATGGGTTGCACACTAGACCTGGAAATGAATTTGTCAGTTTAGCAAAAACTTTTTCTTCTGAAATTGAAATTGAAAACGAAATGGGAAGAAGAGTTAAAGGGACTTCTTTACTAAAATTATTATCTCTTGGATTAAAATACAGATCCCTAGTAACTATATATGCTAATGGAGAAGATGAAAACGAAGCTCTTGAAAAACTTTCTAATTTGTTAGAAAATTTGAGAGACTAATTTATATATCATTTTTTAAATTAACTTTGGGAGGATTATTTTGTCAGAATTTAAAATAAAAGGTATAGCTGCTTCTCCTGGTATAGCAATAGGTACAGTTTTTTTGTATAGCGAATCAAAAATAGAAATCAAAAAATATTCAAATGAATCGGTTGAAACAGAAATACAAAAATTATCTAATGCTAGAGAATTATCAAAAAATCAATTGATAGAACTTAGAGATAAAACATTGATTTCTTTAGGTAAAGATAAGGCGGATATATTTGATGGTCATATAACTATGATAGAAGATTCAGAGTTACTTGATGATATTATTGAAAAAATAACAGATCAAAAGTTTTCTGCCGAATATGCTCTAAATGAAAGTATAGAAGAATATTCTTCCATGCTTGCAAATTTAGAAGATGAATATTTTAAAGAAAGATCAACTGACTTAAAAGATATAGGAAGAAGATGGCTAAATAATATTGGAAATAAAAATTCATTAGATTTATCTTCACTGCCAAAAGGAACTATAATAGTATCTACTGAATTAACTCCTTCAGATACAGCACAAATAGATTTAGAAAATGTTTTTGCTTTTGTTGTTGAAAATGGAGGTAGAACTTCACATTCTTCTATAATGGCCAGTTCTCTTGAAATTCCTGCAGTAGTTGGCTGTGGTGAAATAATGAAAAAATTAGAAAATGGTCAAAAAATTATAGTTGATGGTGTATTAGGATTAGTTTATGTTAATCCTAATGAAGAAACGCTAAAAAATTATGTAACATTAAAAGAAAATTTTATATCAGAAAAAAATAGATTAAAAGATTTAAAATGTAAAAAAGCAACATCATTAGACGGATACGAAACAAAAATCTTTTGTAATATAGGTTCTCCTAACGATATTGATGCTGTAATAAAAAATGGTGGAGAAGGTGTAGGCCTTTATCGTAGCGAATTTTTATTTATGGATAAAAAAGCTCTTCCAACTGAAGATGAGCAATTTGAAGCTTATAAAATAGTTGCAGAAAAAATGGAAAACAAAACTGTTATTATTAGAACTATGGATATAGGTGGAGATAAACAGTTAAGTTATTTAGGCATAGGTCAGGAAATGAATCCTTTTTTAGGTTGGAGAGCAATAAGAATATGTTTAGAAAATCAAAAAATATTTAAAACTCAATTGAAAGCTATATTAAGATCTTCGGTTTATGGTGACGTAAAAATTATGTTGCCAATGATTATAAATTTAACAGAACTAAGAAATGCAAAAAAAATAATTGAAGAATGCAAGGAAGAATTAAAAACAAAAAATATTCCTTTTGATGAAAATATAGAAGTAGGTATAATGGTAGAGACTCCTTCTGTAGCAATTAGGGCTGAACACTTTGCAAAAGAGTGTGACTTCTTTTCTATAGGGACTAATGATTTAACTCAATACATGTTAGCAGTTGACAGAGGAAATCAAAAAGTTTCAAAATTATACGATGCTTACAATCCTTCTGTTCTTTCTGCAATTAAAATGATAATAGACGGAGGTCATAAATCAGGCATACCTGTTTTTATGTGCGGAGAATTGGCTGGAGATGATAACGCGACTGAAATTTTATTTGGTATGGGGCTTGACGAATTTTCTATGTCTCCTACCCTAACCTATAAAGTAAAAGAAATAATTCGTAACATAAAAAAAACTGACGCCGAAAAATTAGTTGATAAGATTTTAAAATTAGGAACTTCTGAGGAAGTAAAAGAAGAAATAATTAAATTTAAAAAAGAAAAGGCAAGAAAATAAATTCTTGCCTTTTTTTATTTTTCAAATATTATTTTTTTAAGTTGTATAATTAAAGTAGGGGCTATTGACATACCAAATAGTATAAGTATTTCTTGCATATTTAGATTAGTTATAACAAATAACGGATATAATTTATTTGTAAATAAAACTATAAATAATAATATTAATCCTATTACAAATGAGTATACTGCATACATATTTGTAAATAAACCTATAGAAAAAATTGATCTCTCTGATCTATAATTAAAAGTATGAAACAATCTAGCTAAAGACAATGTAGCGAATGCAAGTGTAGAAGCCTTTAATGCTCCGCCTAATTTTAATCCTATATGGAAAGATATAATTACAGCTATACTTATAAGTATTCCTCTAATTATCATTTTTTGTAAAAATTCTCTATTAAGTATACCTTCTTTTGGATCTCTAGGTTTTTCTTTTAAAACATCATCACTTTTAGATTCAACACCAATTGCTATAGCAGGTAAACTATCAGTTAATAAATTTATAAATAATAACTGTACTGGAGAAAATATTAATGGAAGATTTAAAAAAGTGGTATAAATAACGGCTATTATTGCTGCCATATTCCCAGATAATAAAAATCCTATAGAATTTTTTATATTTCTATATATATTTCTTCCAGATAAAACAGTTTTTATTATAGTAGAAAAATTATCATCCGCTAATATCATTGAGGCAGCATTTTTAGAAACTTCTGTTCCAGTTATTCCCATAGCTACACCTATGTTTGCTTTCTTTAATGCTGGTGCATCATTTACTCCATCACCAGTCATAGCACATATGTATCCTAATTTTTGCCAAGCATTTACTATTCTAATTTTATGTTCGGGAGATACTCTTGCATATACAGAAATATTTTGAACAATTTTTAGTAATTCGTCATCAGACATTTTTTCTAATTCTACTCCCTCTAGTATATCATCTCCATCTTTAAATATTCCTATTGTTTTTGCTATTGATCTTGCAGTTATTTTATGATCTCCAGTTATCATAATTGGTTTTATTCCTGCTTGTATACAATCGCTAACTGCTTGTTTAGATTCTGATCTAGGAGGGTCTATCATCGAAACTAAACCTACAAAAATATAATCATTTTCATCCTTATAATCTAAATTATCTTTATTAAATTCTTTAAATGCAAAAGCTAGAACTCTTAACCCATCTTCTGCAAATTTATAATTTGTTTCAGTAATTTCTTTTATATCTTCGTTAGAAATTTCTCTTACTTTTCCATTAATATCTATAATTTTTGTTATTTTATTGACAAGAGAATCTAGTGCTCCCTTAGTAAATAAAATTTTTCTATTTTTGTAATTTATTAAAGTTGACATTAACTTTCTATCTGAGTCAAAAGGTAATTCATATAATCTAGAATTTTCAGATCTAATATTTAAAAAATTAAAATCAAATTTTTTAACGAAATCTATTAAAGCTATCTCGGTAGGATCTCCAATATTATCGGTCGCATCACTACATAAAACCATAGAATTTAATAATAAGTTTTCTCCTTCATTGTTTATATCTATATCGTAAGTATTTAAAACTTCTCCGTCCATATATAATTTTTGAACTGTCATTTTATTTTGTGTTAATGTTCCAGTTTTATCAGAACATATTATAGAAACGGACCCCAATGATTCTATTGATTTCAAATCTTTTATTATTGCGTTTTCTTTAGAGAGTTGTTTTGCTTCATAAGATAATACTATGGTAACTATAGGAGTTAAAGCTTCAGGAATAGCTGCAACCGCTAATGCAACTGCTAATAGCATAGACTCCATCATAGGATTACCATAATGAGTGTAAAGGGCAAAAATAATTACGCAAAGACCTATAATACCGAAACTAAGTTTTTTACCAAAATCGTCCATAGATATTTGTAAAGGAGTTTTTTGTGATTTTGTTTCTCCTAATAGTTTTGCTATTTTACCTATTTCTGTATTCATTCCTGTTGATGTTATTAAAATTTCTCCTCTTCCATAACTAACTAATCCTCCAGAAAAAACCATATTTTTTTGATCTCCTAAGGCTAGATCTTCATATTCTAGTTTACTTGATATTTTCTCTACGGCTTCAGATTCTCCAGTTAAAGAATTTTCATTAACAAGTAAAGAGTAAGAAGAAATTACTCTCGCATCTGCTGGTATTACATCTCCAGCTTCCACTATACAAATATCTCCAGGAACAATTTCATCAGCAGTTAAAAAAGTTTTTTCTCCATCTCTTATAACAACATTTTTAGGTGATGATAATTTTTTTAATCCTTCCATTGATTTTCTAGCTTGAATATGTTGTATTGTACCTATCGTAGCGTTTAAAAGAAGAACTATTATTATTACAACTGATCCACCATGGGATCCAGAAATGTAAGATACAATAGAAGAAATTATTAATATTATTATTAATAGATCCTTAAATTGAGACATGAAAACTTTTAATATTCCGTCTTCTTCAACCTCTTCGAGCCTATTATATCCATACTCTTTTAATCTTTTTTTTGCTTCTTCGTTAGTAAGTCCATTTACACTACTTTTTAAAATTTCAAAAATTTCTTCCCTACTAGTATTAAAATACTTCATATTCCCTCCAAGATTTTTATTTATTAAAACAAAAAAGACTTTTAATACGAAAATACGTATTAAAAGTCTTGTCACCAAAAATATTATGGCTGTAACACCAGAAAAATCGAGATGTTGATGTTACAATTTTGACTACTCCCTTTTAATAAATCAAATTTATTTAGCCTTTGTATTATAGTATATTTTGATAATAAATGCAATAAAATTTATATATTTTTAGTATATTTTTTCAAAAATTCTTTTTCTTCTCCATTCAAATGAGGAGATAACTTCTCATAAACATTCTTATGATATTCATTTAATTGATGTTTTTCCTCATCATTTAACATAGACACAACTATTCCGTCTATATCGATAGGAACATAAGTAAGTGTTTCAAAACACATAAATTTACCATGAATATTTTCATCAAAAACTTTAACCAATAACTCATTTTCTATTCTTATTCCATGAGAGTTAGTTATATATACTCCAGGTTCATTAGTAACTACCATGTTTTCTTCTAATCTTTGTGTATTTATCTGAAACCTAATTCCATGTGGTCCTTCATGAACATTTAATATATGTCCAACTCCATGCCCAGTTCCACATTTATAATCAATTAAATTTTGCCACAAATATTGTCTTGCTAATATGTCTAAATTTGTTCCAGTTGCTCCATATAAAAATTTTGCTCTACTTAGTGCTAACATTCCTTTTAATACTAATGTGTTATGAATTTTAATTTCGTTGTCTACATTTCCAAGAAAAAAAGTTCTAGTAGTATCCGTAGTTCCTCTTAAATATTGACCTCCAGAATCTAATAATAAAACTCCTTCTCCTATTATAGCAGAGCCATGTTCAGAAGCTCTATAATGCATCATTGCAGCGTTTTCATTATATGCAGATATCGTGTCAAAACTTGGTTCTATGAAATCTTCTATTTCTTTTCTTAAATTATCAATTTTTATTCCTGCTTCGTATTCTGAAATATTTTTATCATAATTGTTTTTTATCCAATACATAAACTTTGTTAATGCAATTCCGTCTTCTATATGTGCCTCGACAGTATTTTTTATTTCTATATCATTTTTATGTGCCTTTATATATGTGCTTGGATTGATTTTATTTATAATTTTATTACCATCTTTTAAATGAGAATAAATATAATAACTAGTTTTGTTTTCATCTATTATTATACTTGCATTTTTAATTTTTTTTATATCATCAAAAAATTCAAAATAATCTTTTATTTTTATCTCGTTTTCTAAAAAATAATTCATATATCTTTCATCTATTTTTTCTTTATCTATATATAGATAAGTTTCTTTATTAGAGATAATAGTAAAAGAAAGAGCTACAGGGTTATTTTTAATATCTCTTCCTCTAAAATTATATATCCAAGCTATATCGTCTAAATTTGTAACTATATTATATTCAGCATTTGATTGTTTAAGATAGTCTCTAATTTTAGTAATTTTTTCCTTACAATCTACTCCAAAATATTTCTGCTCTAAAACAAAAATTTTTTCTTTAGGTAAAGAAGGTCTATCTTTCCAAATTTTTGAAATTAAATCCGTATCTTTTATAATGATGTTATCTAAACTTAATAATTCTTTAATTTTATTACAAGAAACTAATCTAGTATCACATCCAAGAATAAAATTTTCTGTAAATTTTTTTGAAATATATTCCTTATAACTAGGAACATTTTTTAATCCCTCTTTAAATAATTTAATTTCTGTTCCTTGAATTTGCTTTTCTGCTTGAACATGATATCTTCCATCTGCCCAAAGACAAGACTCGTCCTTAAATATTAAAACTGTACCCGCAGAACCTGTGAATCCTGAAATGTATTCCCTAGTTTTAAAAAAATTACATAAGTATTCACTTTCATGAAAATCAGAAGTTATTACTAGATAAACATCTATATTTTCTTCGTCCATTTTTTTTCTAAGTTCTTCTATTCTTTCGTTAATTTTCATATTATCCCTTCTTAAAAAAATTTTATAATAATATTTCATTTATATCGTAAAGATGAGTTTCGGTTGTAATTACAATAACTCTGTCTTCTACTTTAATAAAATCTCTTCCACTTGGTATTATTATTTCATTATTCCTTATTATGTAAGATAAAATAACATTTTTCTTTATAGGTAAATCTTTTATTAAAGTTCCTAAAATTTTACAATCATTATCTATCAAAAATTCTATGGCTTCAACTCTATTATTTTCTAGCCTATAAAGATTAAGTATATTATTCTTGTTTGTATTTTTAGTTCTAACTATTTTAACTATTTTATCAGCTATTAATTTTTTTGGAGTTACTACCGTTGTCAACTGATTTTTACCTAGAACATCTAAAAAATATGGTTTATTTATTTTAGTTATTATTTTAGATATTCCAATTTTTTTTGCAAACATAGATATAAGTATATTCATTTCATCTATACCAGTTAATGAAATACATGCATCATAATCTTTGAATCCTTCTTCCGATAAAAGATCTTCGTCACTTCCATCGCCATTTATTGTTGTTACATTTGGAAAACTATCATTGTAAATTCTAGCAACTTCTTCAGATATATCTACAACTTTTATATCTATATTATCTTCCATTAAGTATGAAGTTAAATAATGTGCTATTCTTCCAGCACCTATAATAAAAACAGATTTAATTGGTCTATTTGATTTACCTAAACTTCTATACAAAGAAAATAAATCTTTTTGCTCACCAGATACATAAATCATATCGCTTGCATTTAAAATAAAATCTCCTTGAGGTATGATTATCTCGTCATTTCTTTTTATAATACATACTAATAAATTTTTAAAATAGTTCTGCTTAAATTCAAATAAACTCATCCCCTCTAAATATGATCCTTCTTCTATTATAAATTCAACCAATTTTAGTTTACCATTAAAAAAAGTTTCTATATTTAAAGAGTTTTTAAAGTATATATTTTTATGTATATATTTGGCAGCTTCTAATTCAGGATTAATTATTTTGTCAATTCCTAATGCAGAACTCATTAAATCCATTTGAGAAGAATATTCAGTATTTCTAACTCTTGCTATCGTATACTGAGCTCCCATTTTTTTTGCAATAACACAAGAAATAATATTTATTTCATCTTTTTCTGTTACTGAAATAAATAGATCAGCATTTTCGGTACCAGCTTCTGATAATATATCAAATTTTGTTCCATTACCAACTATTCCAAGTATATCATTAGAGGAAATAATTTTTTCTAAAATTTTTGAATTTTCTTCTATTAATTTTATGTCGTGTCCCTCAGCAGATAAATCTTTACACAAAATCTCTCCAACTTTACCTGCTCCAACGATAACGATTTTCATACTAATATTAGCTCCTAAATAGATTTTTTGTATTTTAATTTTCCTTTTACATAAGTTGAAATAACTTCATAATCTTTATTCATTATTACTATATCAGCATATCTTCCTTCAGATATCTTTCCAGTATTTAATTTAAGTTCAGTTGCAGCGTTCGTGCTTGTCATTTTTACCGCATCAACTATACTATACCCTAAATTTATAAGATTTTTAAATGCTTTATCTAATGTAAGAACACTTCCTGCTAAGGCTCCATTAGATTCAAGTCTAGCTTGACCATCCGCAACATTTATATCAAGCTCTCCCAATTTATATTTTCCATCTTGTAATCCAGTTGCAGCCATTGAGTCCGTTATACATATAACTTTTTCAACGCCTTTAATTTTAATAAGTATTCTAACAGCTTCTTTATGAACATGGACGTTGTCGAAAATAACTTCAGCATAAATACTATCATTATTAAATACTGCACCAACAACACCAGGTTCTCTATGAGTAAATCCTCTCATACCATTATAAGTGTGTGTTGAATGTGACAATCCTAAAGCTATAGCTTCTTCTACTTCTTCATATGTAGCATTAGAATGACCAACAGAAGTAATTATTCCTTTGCTTGTAAGATACTTTATCGCTTCTCTATTCACATAAGAATGCGGAGAAATTGAAAAAATTTTAATAAGATCATCTTTTACAGATAAAAATTCATCTATATCTTTTATAGAAGATTCTACTATATACTTATCATTTTGAGCTCCCTTATACTCAACATCAAAATATGGTCCTTCCATATGTACACCAACAAGAGTTGCTCCACCTATATCTTCATTCTGTAATTTAGACATAATTTTTAAATTTTCTATTAACGTAGATTTTTTACTTGAAAGAGTCGTAGATAAAAAATTTGAAGTTCCTTTTGTACATAAAAATTTCGAAATTTCTTTTACTGCTGTATCAGTTGAATCCATGAAATCATGTCCACTTGCTCCATGTATATGCACATCAACAAATGCTGGTATTAAATAGTTACCATTCACATCTATAATTTCATATGATTCTTCTTCTTTTATATCCTTTTCTATTTTTTCTATAATATCTTCATTAACTAATAAATTTGATTCTATAATTTCTTTATCAGTTACAATTTTTGCATTTTTAAATAAAATTTTTGACATAATTTATCCCCCTTTTAAATATTTTATATTAGTTTGAATTAAAAATCAATCTATAAAAGTTATTAAATTTATTTACTTATTTGAGTTTTAATTAACAAAAGATTTTCAAAAAAATTATTTAATTTATAGAAAATACTTATAAAATATGTTAAAATTAAAATTGTAGTTTTTATTTTAATTTTGGAGGTAAAGTATAATTGAAAAAAGAAAACAAAAATATAAAAGTTATCAATGTTGAAAAAAGCTTTGACGGAGAAAAAATACTCAAAAATATAAACCTAGAAATTAATCAAGGCGAATTTTTTTCTATTATAGGTCCATCCGGTTGTGGAAAAACTACACTTTTAAGAATGATAGCTGGTTTTATTTCTCCAGATAAAGGTTCTATATTTTTAGGAGATGAAGATATAACTGATCTTCCTCCAAATCTTAGAAATGTAAATACAATATTTCAAAAATACGCTCTATTTCCTCACTTAAATGTTTACGATAATGTAGCGTTCCCATTGAAAATTAAAAAAATAGATAGTAATATAATAGAAAAAGAAGTTAAAAAATATATAAATTTAGTTGGATTGACTGAACATATGTATAAAAAACCATCTCAACTTTCTGGAGGACAACAACAAAGAGTTTCTATAGCAAGAGCGTTAATAAATAAACCGGGTGTTTTACTATTGGATGAACCTCTTTCAGCTCTTGATGCAAAACTTAGACAAAATCTTTTAATAGAACTTGATTTAATACACGAAGAAGTTGGAATTACATTTATTTTTATAACACACGATCAGCAGGAGGCTCTTTCAATATCTGATAGAATTGCAGTAATGAATGAAGGGGAAATATTACAAGTTGGAACGCCTGCAGAAGTTTATGAATCTCCAGCTAATCCTTTTGTAGCTGATTTTCTTGGAGAAAATAACTTCTTTAGTGGTAAAGTTACTGAAATAATAAACGATTCTTTTGCAATTATAGAAGTAGAAAAAATAGGTAAAATAACAATAGAACAAGATAAAAAAGTTAAAATAGGTGATACGGTAAATGTATCATTAAGACCAGAAAAAATAAAATTGTCTAAAATAAAACCTAAAGACTTAAAAAATAATATTAACTGTATTAAAGTTTTTGTTGATGAATATATCTATTCTGGATTCCAAAGTAAATATTACGTTACTCCACTTGAAAATGATAATTTAAAATTTAAAATTTTTGTTCAACACAGTGCATTCTTTGATGACGAAGATGAAGAAGCAATTTGGTGGGATGAAGAAGTATATATGTATTGGGATGCCGATGACGGTTATTTAGTAGAGGTGAATTCTAATGAATAAAGATAAAAAAAATAAAATAGGATTCCTTTACTCTCTACCTATAAGCATTTGGCTTATATTATTTTTCTTGATTCCTATGTTAATAGTTTTTTCTTATTCTTTTTTAGAAAAAAATACTTATGGTGGAGTAAATTTAAAATTTTCTTTAGAGGCTTTCCAAATATTTACAGAAAAATATTTTTTAGTAATAGTTTTAAAAACAATTTATATATCAATAGTAATAACTTTTTTTACAGTTTTATTAGCGATACCCGTTTCTTACTACATATCTAGATCAAAATATAAGCAAGAATTACTTATGTTAATTATAATTCCGTTTTGGACAAATTTTTTAGTAAGAATATATGCTTGGATATCGTTGCTTGGAAATAATGGTTTTTTAAATCACTTTTTATTAAAGCTTGGAATAGTAGATCAGCCTGTACAAATTTTATATGGTAATTTTGCAGTCATACTAATATCTATTTATACTAGTTTACCATTTTCAATTCTTCCTTTGTTTGCGGTTGTAGAAAAATTTGATTTTTCTCTAATTGATGCAGCTAGAGATTTAGGTGCTACAAATTCACAAGCATTCAGAAAGATTTTCCTACCGTGTATAAAGCCTGGAATAATTACTTCTATTATATTTACTATAGTTCCTTCTTTAGGTAGCTATGCCGTACCTAAATTAGTTGGTGGAACAAATTCTATCATGCTTGGAAATACAATAGCTCAACATTTAACAATAACTAGAAACTGGCCTTTGGCCTCTTCGATTTCTTCAGTTCTAATAATTATAACCACATTATTCGTTTGGTTTTTTACAAAATATGAATCTGAAGCTAACGGAGGTGAAATAGTTGAAAAAAATTGAAAATAAAAAAACTTTCTCATTGGTATTTTTTATTTTTACCATGCTATTCTTTTACATACCTTTATTTTTATTAATACTTTATTCTTTTAATGAAGGAAAAGGTATACAATGGACTGGATTTTCTCTTAGATGGTATAAAGAATTATTCAAAAGTTCAGCTCATATCTGGAAAGCATTTAGGTATAGCATTTTAATTGCAATTTTTTCTTCTTTTATATCAACCGTTATAGGAACTTTAGGTGCTGTAGCATTTAAATGGTATAACTTTAAAGGAAAAAAATTTATAAAAAATTTATCTGTACTACCTTTGGTTGTTCCAGACATAATAATAGGTGTTTCTCTTCTTGTTATGTTTACGAGCGTTCATTTTAAACTTGGACTTATAACTATTTTTATAGCACATACCACATTTAATATCCCTTATGTTTTATTTATAGTTATGGCCAGATTAGATGAATTTGATCATTCTATAATTGAAGCATCATACGATTTAGGTGCAAATGAAATGCAAACATTGTGTAGAGTAATACTTCCTGTTTTATTCCCAGCAATAATTTCTGGATTTTTAATTTCTACTACTCTTTCGTTTGACGATTTTGTAATAACGTTTTTTGTTTCGGGACCTGGATCATCTACTCTTCCTCTGAGAATATATTCTATGATAAGAGTTGGAGTATCTCCTGTTATTAATGCACTTTCTGTAATACTTATAACTATTTCTTTGATATTAACTATATCTACAAAGAAATTACAAAAAAATTTTTTAAACTAATATTAATTACTTTACAGTCTAAAAATTACAATAAGGTTATTTCATAGGAGGAAATATGAAAAAGTTCATTAAATATATAATAATGTTTGTTTCTATTTTTAGTATTCTTGGATGTTCATCCATAGTAAATGATGCTAAGAAAGTTTTTTCCGCTTCAAAGAATCTAGAATATAACAATATAGTTGCAACTTTTGTTACAAATAAAGGTGAAATTTCTTTTTATCTGTATCCTGAAGCGGCACCTCTAACTGTTGCAAATTTTATTAATTTATCTAAAAGAGGATTCTATGATAATAATAAAATTTTCAGAGAGGTAGAAAACTTTGTTCTACAAACTGGAGATCCAACTGGAACAGGAAAAGGTACTCCTGGATATTCAATTAAAGACGAAATAGTAACATGGTTAGATTTTTATCAACAGGGAATGTTAGCTATGGCTAACTCAGGACCAGATACTAACGGATCTCAATTTTTCTTTACACTATATCCATCTGACTGGTTAAATGGTAAGCATACAATTTTTGGTCAAGTGAAATCTTCAAAAGACTTTGAGCAATTAAGAAAATTAGAATATAACGATACCATAAAAGAAATAAAATTTTCTGGAACTGTAGATAAATTTATGTCTGTATATAAACCGATTATAACTTCATGGAACAATGTATTAGATAAGCATTATCCTAACTTGAAAAAATATAATATAGAAGATGCTACCCAATCAGATATTGAAAAATATAACGAAGAAATTAAAAATATTTATGAAAGAAACAATCTTGAAAGTGATAGCTATGAATCTCCAGTTACAAAAGCAATAAGAGGAATATTTAATGGCATAGAAAATTATTCTCCTAAAGAAAAAATAGTTAATCAACAAAAATAAATTAAAAAATACCAGTGATTATTCACTGGTATTTTATTTAACTTTTTAATCATTGTATCCATTAGGATTTAATTTGTGCCACTTCCAAGCTGATGCTATTATATCTTCTATCTTTATATATTTAGGATTCCAATTTAAAATTTCTTTTGCTTTTTTTGATGATGCAACTAATCTTGCAGGATCACCTGCTCTTCTAGGTGCAATTTCAACCGGTATATCTTTTCCAGTTACCTTTTTAGATATATCTATTATTTCTTTTACTGAAAATCCTTCCCCATTTCCCAAATTAAATATCCAGCTATTTCCACCATTAATTAAACTATCTAAAGCAAGTATGTGTGCTTCAGCTAAATCCATTACATGTATATAATCTCTTATACATGTTCCGTCTTCTGTATCGTAATCATCTCCATACAAATAAATTTTTTCTCTTTGTCCTAATGCCACTTGTAGTATAATTGGTATTAAATGTGTTTCACATGTATGAGCCTCTCCTATTTCTCCTGTTTCGTATGCTCCGGCAACATTAAAATATCTAAGAGCTATATATTTTAAATTATGTGCTTTTGATTCCCAATCTAAAATTTTTTCAACCATACGTTTACTTTCTCCATAAGGATTAGTTGGATTGGTTTCTTCGGTTTCTTCTATTGGAATTTTTTTTGGTTCTCCATAAGTTGCTGCAGTAGATGAAAAAACTATATTTTTTATATTATAATTATTCATAACTTCTAAAAGTGAAACTGTTGCCCCTACATTATTATCAAAATATTTTATAGGTTCGACAACACTTTCTCCAACTAAAGAATATGCAGCAAAATTTATTACTCCATCTATTTTTTCTGAATATTTATTAAATACTCTATTTAAAAAATCTTTATCTCTTAAATCACCTATTTCTAAAATGGCTCTTTCATCTACGGCATCGACATGCCCCGTTACTAAATTATCTATAACTATAACTTCTCTGTTTCTTTCTAATAATAACTTTACTACGTGACTTCCTATATATCCAGCTCCCCCACAAACTAATGTAGCCATATAGACCTCCTATTATAAAGAATTTACCCTATCTATAAATCTTAAAAATCCTTTTTCTCCTTCTAAATTATTTTTATAAACTCCTGAATCTTCTAAGCATTTTTCAAAAGTTATTCCTATGTACTTATATAATATGTTATTTATTATTTCCTCAAATTTATAATTTTTCATTTTATCGAAAGTTATATCTTTCATTTTAAGAAACCATTCACAATGTTTTTCTGTATCTGCGTCTGATTTTATTTTTTCTATTAAATCTTTTTCAGTAGCGGAATCAATTATATAATTAGCAATAGTATCCATTTCTTTCTTCAATCTTCCAGGTAACACGGCTAGACCCATCACTTCTATAACACCTATATTTTCTCTTTTTATATTATGATAATCTTTTTTAGGATGAAATATTCCTAAAGCGTGTTCTTCATCTGTTCTATTATTTCTTAATACTATATCTAGTTCAAATAATTCTCCTCTTTTTCTAGCTACAGGAGTAACAGTGTTGTGTCTTTCGCCATTTGTATGAGATATAATATTCACTATTTCATCTGAATAATTTTTCCAAGTTTCCATTATTTTTTTTGATAGTTCTAATAACTTTTCTTTATTTTTATGTTTTAGTCTAATTACTGATAAAGGCCACTCAACTAAATGCGATTCTACATCTTCAAATCCCTTAAAAATAATTTGTTTCTTTAATTTAGCCTTCGCCATTGGAAACTCATGTCTTCCTCCCTGATAGTGATCATGCGAAAGAATAGAACCACCAACTATCGGTAAATCAGCATTAGATCCTAAAAAGTAATGAGGGAAAAGTTCAACATAATCTAAAATTCTTTTTATAGCTTTTTCATCTATAACCATGGGTCTATGTTCTTTACAAAAAACTATAGCATGTTCGTTGTAATAAACATATGGAGAATATTGCATATACCATTTCTCATCTCCTAAAACTAAAGGCAAGACCCTTAAATTTTTTCTTGCCGGATGATCTAATCTATTATTGTATCCTATATTTTCATAACACAATAAACATTTAGGATAATTATTATTTTTTTTAGATGTATTTGATAATTCTTTCTGCTCAGCTATTTCTTTCGGATCCTTTTCAGGTTTCGATAAATTAATTGTAATTTCTAAATTTCCGTAATTAGACATATAATTCCAAACGATATTTTTTGCTATTCTTTCTGTTCTTATATAGTTAATTTTTTTAGAAAAATTGTAAAAATAATCAGTTGCATCTTCGATAGAATTATTTTTTGCCAAATAATTAAAATTATCTATAATTTCTCTAGGAAAAGGAGATAACACTCCCATAATTTTTGTATCGAATAAATCTTTGGCATCTATAGTGTTTTCTATTATATTATTTTTGATTGCATAATCTATAATTCTGTTTAAAATATTTTGTGGATATTCTTCTATATCGTTATCATATTCATTATCTATCCAACTTTCTAGATTGAGATAAGACATTATTTCATTTCTACAATATATTACATCTTCATCAGTTATTATATTATTTTTTAGTGCAAAATATAACAATCTTGAAATATCAGAGTAAATTTTCATATTATTCCTCCAATTTTTTTGTGCCGTCTCCTACATTAACTACATAAAAATCTGCTTTTAATCCCGTTTCTTCTGTATATTTTTTAGATACATTATTTATAAAATCATCAACGCATTCTTTACTAACTAAACTAACCGTACAACCTCCAAAGCCTCCGCCAGTCATTCTAGATCCTATAGTCCCTTTCTCTTCTAAAGCTAACTTTACCAAAGTATCTAACTCAAAACAACTAACTTCATAATCATCTCTTAAAGAAATATGAGATTCATTCATCAATTCTCCAAATTTATTTATATTATTTTCTTTTAAATATTTTACTGCAAGTTTAGTTCTTTCGTTTTCATAAACAGCATGTTTAGCTCTTTTTAATTCTTCTTCATCATCTATAAATTTTTTAACTTCATTAAATTTTTCAACATTTAAATCACACAAATTTTTTATATTAACTCCATTTTCATTTAATTTTTTTAATGCAGATTCACAAGACATTCTTCTCTCATTATATTTAGAGTCAACTAGCCCTCTTTTTTTATTTGTATTGGAAATTACTATGACTTCGTCTTTTAAATTTAATGGTACATATTCATAATTTAAAGTGTTACAATCCAAAAATATTGCATTGTCTTTTTTCCCCATATATATGGCAAACTGATCTAATATCCCAGATTTAACTCCTATAAATTCGTTTTCAGCTTTTTGACAAAGTTTTATTAAATCTAAATCAGAAATTAATAAATTAAACTCACATTTTAAAATTTCGGCCATTAATGTTTCAATTGATGCAGAAGAGGATAAACTAGCTCCGTTTGGCATATTTCCATAAAAATAAATATCCATTCCAGTATTTATATTCATACCAAAATCAACAAATTTTTTTATTACTCCCTTCGGGTAATTAGACCAGTCATCTTCTTTTTTATAAATTAATTCATCTAAATTAAATTCTATAATTCCAATGTTATCAAAATTATAAGAATACACTCTAAATAATTTATCATCTCTTTTCCTAGCTGCAGCATATGTTCCAAAATCTAAAGAGCAGGGAAAAACGTAACCTCCATTATAATCTGTATGATCTCCTATTAAGTTCACTCTACCCGGAGAAAAATAAAAATGTATTTTTTGATTATTATCTCCAAATTTAATAACGAAATTTTCTTTTAAACTTATAGACATAAGGTCCTCCAAAATTATATTATTGATAATATCATACAATTATTTATATATAAAATCAATTCTTTTAATAAAAAAAGTAGTAGAAATATTCTACTACTTTTCTTTTATATTTATTTGTTTATTTTTTAATTCTAGTATTAATCTCAAATGCATTTTTATGAAGAAACTCTATGCCTTCAGGAATTTCAACTTCTCTTATATTATTTTTTCTAAAAGCATACATATTTATCTTTTTAATAGATTTTGGTAAATTTAATGTAGTGATTGAATTTTTATAAAAAGAAGATGTGTCAATTAATTCTAAACTTTCAGGAAAAACTATATCTGAAAGTGAATTTAAAGCGAAAGCACTAGGTTCAATGCTTTTAACTTTATTTCCGAAATCTACTTTTTCTAATTTATTATTATAAAAAGCAAATCCTTCTATTGACACTAAAGCAGAAGGCAGTTTAACTTCTTTTAGTTTACAAACGCCAAAAGCGTCATATCCTATACTTTCAACAGTATCTGGTATAACAACAGTTGTAAGTCCTCTTCTGTAAAAAGCGTTATCACCTATTCTAGTTATTGGTAAACCTTCAGGAGATAATTCAGGAATTATCATATCTGTATGGCCTTCTATTTTTATTTTATCTTTTCCTTTTTGAGTCATTCCTTTTAATTCGCTACCTTTAAAGATAAAATCATCATATTCCCATATATTTTCCATAAATTTATCCTCCTTAAAAATTACATTCTGTTTAATTGAACTATTTCATTAAAAGTTTCAAGTTGAGTTTTAACTTGTCCAAAATCTACCATTTGTTGGTCATACCCCATTTTTATTAAAGGTATTCTAGCTTCATCAAAAATTTGCTTTAAAGAAGGATATTCCATTTCTTCCGTATCGTTAAAGTTCATCATGAAAAGTAAGCATCCGTCAGCATTATTATCTTTTACTAAGTCTAAAACATATTTAGGACGTTTATATATATCTGGATCATATAATATAGGATCCTCGTCCATTCTAGCAAATTGATCTGAAAGTGCCATCATAGGATCTTCTATAGATAAGTCTATATCTACTTTTAATCCTCTTGATTCATGAGCAACATCATCTGCTACTACACAAACTTTATAGTTATCAAATACTTCTAAAAGTCCTGGGTTATCTGTTATTATTCCGCTAGTTACAACTCTAACTCCGTCCCAATCTTCTTCTGGAAGTGAAGACAATTTATTATTTAATTCTTCTAATAAAGCTGTGTGTTCTTCTTTTAAAATATGATATGAACTTTTTAAAACATTACATCTATCTGAAGCTTTTATAGTTTGTGGATGTTTAGCGGCAAGTTTAATAAACTTTCTTTTTTCTTCTCTATTTTTATTATAAATTTCAAATGTCTTTTTAAAATTTTCGTCAGGAATTGTTACATTACAAATTTTTTCCAATTCTTCTTTTGCTTTTCTAAAAATTTTTGCATTATATACTTTACCGAATTCTTCTTTTCTATGTTGACCGTGATTAAGAAATATCATAGGTATTTTTCTACCAGCGCTCACTTTATAGTTTTGAGAGAAAGGTCTTAAAGTATCGTCAAGAGTTGTTACTATTGAAGCTGATAAACCATCTAAACTTCCGTCCAAAGCCATTTCTAAACATCTAAGTGCCAAAGAATAGTAAAATGTTGGAAAGTATTCTTTTGCTTTTTCTATAGGACCTTGCCCACCCCACACGCCAAAAGGCATCATTCCAGCTGCGTGTACTATTTCTTCAGGAGCATAATACGGAAAAATTCCTATAACTTTCTTTCCTTCAGATAAATATCTATCTATTTGTTCTCTAGGATTATTAGCATAATATTTAAACTTATCTAATAATTCTCTAATTTCCATAATTGTATCCCTCCTTAATCTATAGTTGTTTTAGACCAATCTGTTTCTTTAGTATTCTCAAAGTTAGTATAAACTTCTTCACCTTTAGCAAGTCTTTCTTCTTTTCTTTCTTGCATTATTTCAACTAACCCTTGAACTCTTGTTTTATACTGTTCAGTAGAGAAATTTCTTTCATCAGCTTGGTCACCATCGAAGTGAACTACAGGTATATCAAGATCTTCTTTCCATCTTCTTTCTATCTCTGGCATTGCTCCACTCCAAGGTTTACAACTACGATTATAATTTACTAATGCTCCACTTATTCCATTTTCTTTTGCCATTGTAGCTCTCCATTCTACTCCAGTTTCTATACAAACTGAACAAGGAGCTTTACAATAAGCAGCAGCCATTTCTCTAACATTTTCATATCTAAATCCAAATGCTGGAGCATAAACTACTGCAGTAACATTTACCCCATTATTTTTTAGTGGTTCAAATAAGTGTCTTAATCCTGGCCAACAAGGAATACCTTCAAAAAGTATTCTGTGTTCTTCAGGATATTCCCATGTAGAAGTTCCCTCTTTAACTGATTGTTCAAATTCTTGAGCCAATAACTCAAATCCCATAGCAGCTTCTTCGTCACATCTTGCTGCAACTATATCGGCCATATGGTTAAATAAATCGAATCCGCTTAATGGAGATGGTTTATATGACATATATGAACATGCTTTTAGCCAAGCTGAAGCGGTTCTATTTGCTTTTGCACAAGCTTCTTCGAATTTCTTTTCGTCAAATTTTTTACCAGTCAACTCTTCTAGTTGCTTTATAGCGTGATTGAATTGCCCTATTAAATAATCTACCTTTTCTTCAGGGGTATCAACTGTATTTGAGTAAGGTATGTCTATCATTATTAAAGGTATATTATGCATTCTTGCTATATTTTCATACCATTTTGTCATCATATTACAAATATTGTTACAACATAATAGGAAATCTGGTTGTGGCATTCTTCTAGCATCTGTTGGCTCTCCAGCTGCATATGCTAAGTTAATTCTAGCATAACCACAAATATCATTGTCATATCCTAAGTCTTCAGCAGCATTACATAGTCTTAACCCATCTTTTTTTGCTGCAACAGTAGCGGCATGATTTTCTGGATAAACTACATTTAGGTCAAAAGCCTTAGCTAATTCAATGGGAAATTTTGAAGAGCTCCACCCAACTAACTCTCCTCTTTTTTTAGCTTCCCATGCTCCATTGTAAACTTTATCTACAACACCTCTTAATATAGCAGCCGCTGGTTTGTGACCTTCTATTGGTCTAGGTTTTTTATTAGGTAATTTTTCCATAATTTTTTCAGCCATATTGTTTCCTCCAATTCTAAATTAAAAACGTTCATTCTTTTAATTACTTTTGTGATTGTAACGCTTTTTGATAAGCAAATAAAGCAGCTCCTATAGATCCATTAAGTTGACAATATTCACTAGTATGAATTTTAAATCCTAAATTCTTTTCTAATGCTCTTACCATACCTTTATTTAACGCAACTCCACCAGTCATAACAACATCGTCTCTAATTCCAACTCTTTTTGCTAAACTCCCTACTCTACTAGCTATGGCAGTATGTATACCTTTTATTATATCTTCTATTTTTGTTCCTCTAGCTAATTGAGAAATAACTTCTGATTCAGCAAATACTGTACAAGTTGAACTTATTGAAACTTCTTCTTTAGATTGTTCATCTAATTTTTCTAAATCTTCTAAATTAACTTCTAACACCTTAGCAATTACATCTAAAAATCTTCCTGTACCAGCTGCACATTTGTCATTCATAACAAAATTTTCAAGCATACCGTTTTCAGAGACCTTCAAGGCTTTAGAATCTTGTCCACCGATATCTATTATTGTCCTAACTCCAGGAAACAAGAAAGAAGCTCCTTTTGCATGACAAGATAATTCTGACATTTGAAGCTTTACTCCATCAAGTGAATTTCTTCCATAACCTGTAGCTACAATTTGATCCATATCATCTATACTTTTATATCCAGCATCTTCTAAAGCTTGAGCTATAGCTCTATTCGGTCCACTAGTTCCAGTACCGACAGATATAACTGATTTCCCAATTATTTTTTCTCCATTTTCTAAAATTACACATTTAGATGCTGTGGATCCAACATCTATTCCCATTGTAATTATTTTATCCATTTGAAATATCCTTTCCGTATAAATATACTTTAGATTCCTACCATTCCCTTAGCTATATCTAAAAATTTTGTAATTATAATAGCATTTGAAATATTGCTTATAAATCCTCCTATAACAGGAACAACAAAAAATGCTAATTTAGAATATCTGTATTTCTTACATACAGATTGCATAGTAGTCATAGATACAGGAACGGCACCAAGTCCAAATCCCATATGACCAACTGCCATTACTGCAGAATCATAATTTTTTCCAAGAAGTCTAAATGTCAAGAAGTAACAGAATATTACTATTAATATAACTTGAGCAATCAATAGAACAACTAGTGCTGTTCCTAATCCTGATAATTGCCATAATTTCATAGAAATTATAGACATAGAAACAAATAAACCTAGTGAAAATTCTCCAACTGTATCTATTGATTCATATAAGATTTCATGATCTCCTTTTTTTCTGTCATAATATAATCTTATTATTATTCCTGCAAACATACAACAAACATGTATAGGAAAGTTTATTCCTATATATTTTAATCCTAAAAATACTCCTTGTCCAATTCCAAGTGCTAAGCACATTAAGAAAAACGCTTGTATAACATTCCTTTTATCCATTAAGGTAACACTAGATGAAGAATTTTCTTCTTGGACTTCATCCTTTCCATCTAACTCTGGATTTTCTAATTTAAATCTTTTTATCATGAAGTTTCCAAAAGGTCCTCCTAAAATACATCCAGATATTAAACCGAAAGTCGCTGCTGCTATAGCTACTTCCATAGCTGCTGTAGCTCCTGCTTCCACAGCTATTGGAGCAAAAGAAGCGGCATTACCATGTCCTCCTGTCATTGGTATGCTCCCTGTCATCATTGAAATTAATGGATTAACCTTTAACATTCCTCCAACGAAAAGAGCAACAGTATTTTGAAGAGCAGACAATACGGCAGCTAATATAGCAAATATCACAACCAGTTTTCCACCCTTTTTTAAAAGGCTCATACTAGCAGCTGCTCCGCTTGCAGCGAAAAATATACAGTAAAACAAAGTATTAACAGCTTTATAGTCAAAATTTAATTCACATACTCCAGTGCTATACAAAGTTAAAGAGATTAAAGCGAATATAGTTCCACCTACAACTGATGATGGTAAACAATATTTTTTTAAAAAGTAAATTTTTTCTCTTAAAAATTCTCCTAACCATATAGCTAAAACTGCTAATGCTAAAGTTTCAAACATTCCTAATTTTATTACTAAGTTTTCCATTAATTATTTATTCTCCAATCTATATTTATTTTTTTGTAAAAGTCTCAAATTCTCTAATAGCTCTAGGCAATATCATTTGATGGAAAGCACATATAGATTTTGGATTTTGATAAACAGAATTAACAAAAGCTACTATATATCCTCTCAAGTCTCTTAAAGGAACTATTTCATCAACCATTCCTGTTTTTGCACAATAAGCTGGCCTAGATTTTTCAGTATACTCTTCTATCATCTTATTCATTTTATCTATTGTAGGTTGTAAATCTTTTCCTGCTTTTTTATCTTTAACCAATCTTCTTGAATACATAGCAGTTGCTGCAGTTTCTCCATTCATTACATATATTTCAGTTGCTGCTGTACCAAGTGAGAAAGCGTTAGTATTATTCCCTTGAGGTCCTCCTAAAACGTAGTGTGCTGCTGCAGTTCCTTTTCTTAAAGTTATTTCAATTTGAGGAACTTTAGAATTCTCTATAGAATAAATTAAAGATTGTCCTAATCCTAGTAATTCAGCTTTTTCTGCGTCGTTTCCTACATCAATTCCAGTCGTATCTTGTAGCCAAACTATAGGAATACGATCTCTAGAACAAAGGTTTACAAATTCACTCATTTTTATTAATCCTTGTCTATATAGTTTTCCACCTATTCCTATTCCGTTTTCTTTGTATTCAGGGTATTTCATCAACAATCCTTGTGTATTTGCCACCATACCAACTAGTAACCCGTCTACTTTAGCTAATCCAGTAACTATTTCTGGACCATATCCTTTTTTATACTCAGAAAACTCACTATTATCAACTAAACGACCAATGATATCGTATACGTTATATATTTTCTTTTGATTCATTGGTAATATAGAGTATAAATCTTCAGGATCTAGCATAGGCTCTGCTGGTTCATCTACCCTGAAAAAGTCCAAATTATAGGCAGGAAGATAATTCATATATCTCTTAATTCCTTCAAGAACTCCTTCTTCTGTATCGTAAACCTCTCTAAAGAACCCTGTTTCATCATAATGAACATCTATTGTTCCAGGAATTTCCGCTTTTGTATTAGAAGTAGCTTCTATTATTTGTTCAGCTCCTTCCATATCTATATACCCTTTAGGGTTCATTCCACCAAGTATTCCAGCTCCTCCTACAGCCATATTTGCATTTTCATGTGCTATAAGTATTGTAGGACTTATACTGTGATATCCTCCACCAGCTGGGTTAGTTCCGTATATACCAACTATAACTGGTATTCCTAATTGTTGTAATTCAGCATTACGGAAGAAAGGTGTTCCACCTCCACGTCTATTTGCATAAACCATTTCTTGTTCATCTAACTTTACACCACTACAATTTAATACATATACAAGCGGTATCCCCAAACATTTAGCGGTGTCAGAAGCTCTTAATAAATTATCTGCTTGCCCTGGAACCCATGCTCCAGCTAATTTTTTATTATCAGAAGCAACTATTACTGCCCATTTACCTTCTATTCTACCTAATCCTTTAACTATACCTGTTCCTGTTTCAAAATCTTCAGGATTATATAAAGTATTTAAAGGATACCAAGTTCCCTCATCAATTAATTCTGCTATACGTTGTAATGCTGTTAATTGTCCACTTTCATTTATAGATTCATCTGATCTTCCTGCAGATTGTATTTCATATATTTTATCAGCAATATCATTTTCAACAGATATGATAGCTTCTTCATTTACTTGATCTATATTTACATTATTCCCTACTTGAGGCATATTTTGAAAATATTTTGGCATTGAAAAATTACTCATTTTTATTCTCCTTCATATATATTATTCAGTTGGAACTTTTATAAAAGCTTGTCCTGGATCAATTTCTTCTCTTATTATTCTTATAACATCTTCTGAAGGTGGATCTAATAGTACAGCTTTAGAAACATCAATATCAAATCCAGTATTTTCTATTATATCCTCAGGAGAAGATGTAGGATAATATCCAGCTAAATACATTCTTTTTGTATTTTCATCAAACTTCAAGATTCCTCTATCTGTAACTACAGCTACAGGTCCTCTATTACCAGGCAATCCTAATTTTTCTCTTCCTCCAGGTCCATCTCCCCAACCTACACTTGTAACATAGTCTATTTTATCTATAAATCTTCTCTTTTCGTGTTGCATCATTATTACTGTATTAGAATATGTAGCTATAGCATTCGCTCCACCACTACCAGTAAATCTTGTTTTAGGCGCATAATAATCTCCTATACAAGTAGAGTTAACATTTCCATATGGATCTATTTGTGCTCCACCAATAAAAGCTATCATTCTGTCATTACCATTCAACAGTTCATTAGCCTCAAATCCTATAAATCTAACATTAGGCCATTGAACAGCACAGTGTCCCATCAATCTTAAATCTCCAACACTTCTTGGAACTTCTATAGGACTACAGTCCATAAGACCACTTTCAACTATTAATTTACAATTTGGAGCAAATATTTTTTTAGCAAGAGAAGCTCCTATTAAAGGTAGACCTGTACCAACAATAACTATTTGACCATCTTCTATTGTTTTTGCTATAGTGATAGCTTGCATCTCTTTATTTGTATAATTTTTATAATTAGCCATGATTATTTATCCTCCTTAACAATCTTTGCAGCGTATTGGAATCCAGGTACAACTCTTAATTTAAGTAATCTTGAAGCACCTAATTTATTGATGTACCCTTCGTGATCTTTAACATCAATTATCCACTCTTTTACAAACTTTTTGAAGTCCTCTTCAGTTTTTGTTATATTGTCGTAATTTTTATAAAATTCAGGGTCATAATCATAATAATTATATAATTGTGAAGGATGGGCTCCATATGGTGCATGAACAACTGCATCTACACAAAATTGTGGTATAGAGTTTTTGCTAGGGTCTTTTCTTATTTCTTCTTCAGTAACAATTTCATCTGCTATTACTATACATTTTTTAGCTGCAATAGCTATATCAACATCATGAAATTCATCCCCTTCTATAGAACATGTTCCATTTATTGAAGCTCTCTGAACATGTATTATAGCAGTATCAAGTCTTGGTACAGGGATAGCTACTACTTTTTCTCCAGGATTAAAAGGGTTTTCAACTAATACTAATTTATCATCTGGAAGATTCTCTATAGTTTTTCTAACTTCTTTACTAATACCCCATTTGTTTACAAGATCACTTCCATGCATTAAATTAACAGGTAAATATGGTAACCCTAAAGAAGAAGCATGTAACATAAGCATCATAACATCTTGAGAATAATCCTCTATAAGCATATTTTTATCTTTTTCAATAGCAGCTCTAAATCTTCTACAAACATTTGTATATCCAGAATTGGCTATATAGCAATTTATGAAAGCTTTTACTCTTCCTTCTCCTATTAATATATCCCAATCTCCACCAGCTGGACCAGAGTATCCTATAAAGTCTGTTTGTCCTTGTCTAATAATTTCATATACAGCTGCATAAGGTTTTCTATTTGTTGTAAACCCTCCCAAACACAGACTGTCTCCAGATTTAACATACTTTGCTATTGCATCATGCAATGACATTACTTTACTCATTTAAAAAATCCCTCCTAAATTTATTTTGAAACAAAATTATTTGCCAAACACCATCATGAAAAATCCTGCTGCAACAGCCGATCCTATAACTCCAGCAACATTTGGTCCCATAGCATGCATTAATAAAAAGTTAGTAGGATTTTCTTTAGCTCCAACAGTCTGAGAAACACGTGCAGCCATAGGAACTGCAGAAACTCCAGCTGATCCTATAAGAGGATTTATTTTACCTCCTGTAACATAGTATAATACTTTTCCAAGTAATAATCCACCAATAGTTGAAAAGACAAAAGCTAATAATCCCATAACTATTATAACTATAGTTTGTGTCCTTAAGAATATAGCTCCATTTGCTGTAGCTCCAACACTTACACCTAACATGATAGTAACTATATTACAAAGAGCATTTTGTGCCGTATCTGATAAACGATGAACAACTCCTGATTCTCTAAATATATTTCCAAGCATAAGCATTCCTAAAAGTGGAGCAACAGAAGGTAATAATAAAGAACAAAATAGAACAGTTATTACAGGAAATACAACTTTTTCTGTTTTGCTTATTTTACGTAATTGTTGCATTTTAACTGATCTTTCTTTTTTAGTAGTCAACAACTTCATTATAGGAGGTTGTATCATTGGTATTAGTGCCATGTATGAGTATGCCGCAACAGCTATAGGTGCGACTAATTCTGGTGCTAAATTATTAGCAAGGTATATTGATGTAGGTCCGTCTGCTCCACCAATAATTCCTATTGCTGCAGCTTGTTGCGGCGTGAAATATCCTGAAACATTCGCTAATATAAACGCCATATATATACCAAGCTGAGCAGCTGCCCCTAATAATAAACTTATCGGATTTGCTATTAAAGGACCAAAATCTGTCATAGCTCCAACAGCCATAAATATTAAACAAGGAAAAAGGTTACTCTTTATTCCGTTATACATGATTCTAATAATTCCAGAAGTATACCAAACATCTCCTTCTTTCATTAAATCTGCTAGCGGTATATTTGCTAAAAACATTCCAAAAGCTATCGGCAATAATAGTAGAGGCTCAAATTTCTTAACTATAGCAAGGTATATTAAGACAAAAGATATTAGCATCATAGTCATATTTTGCCAATTAAGAGCTACAAATCCAGACTCTTCTATCATAGTTAATAAAACTTCGAAAAAATTCATCTATATTTTCCTCCTTATTTTAAAACTATTAGAACAGCATCTGTCTCTACTGTATCTCCTTGTTTAACTCTTATTTCTTCAACAACCCCATCTTGAGATGCAGGTATGTCATTTTCCATTTTCATTGCTTCAAGAACAGCTAAACATTGTCCTGCTTTTACACTGTCTCCAACTTTCACTTTTACATCTAATATAACTCCAGGCATAGGGCTTAATACTTCTACTAATGAAGAATTTGATGATTTTGGAGCCTCACTTTTAACTTCAGCAACTGTATTTGCTACCGGTTCTTGAACTTGTTTAACAGTTTCTCTTCTTGACGATCTTTCAACAGGTTGACGACTTAATGATTTTGCAGCTCCTCCAACTTTTTCAACTTCAACCTCATATTTTTTTCCATTTAACGTAACTATATATTTCATTCTTTTCTCCTTTCATATTATATTTTAATATTATAGTTCTTTAATGTTTACAATTTTAAAATTGTCTATAGGTTCTTTCATTTCTTCACTTATAGAACCAATAATTACGGCTAAAAGCTCATTATCTTCTTCTGTCATTTTGTTTGAAGATACAACTTCATTAGTTTTTTTAGTTTCTATATTATTTACTGTATTATTTTCTTTTTTGTTAACACTAGATTCAACAACATTTATTATCTTAGATGCTATTATTATAAATAAAGCCAAAGATATAAGACAAATAAATACTATAGAAAATCCTATACTGAAAGTTACTAAACTATCAAAAAATGACATAGTAGTAGAAGTCCACATATTTACCTCCCTTTTTGATTTTTTTTATTTAAACACCGGTCTTAAACTTAAAAAAATATATCTAAAAATTTACTATATAGTTTAAGAACTCAATATGTTTTTGCTTTCTATCTGAATAGATAAATATAATTTTTTTTATTTGTGACGAATCAATTTTTATACCTTCTCCATCAAATATTCCGACAGAAAATCCAGTTCCACATATGTCTTGATTATTTTTTGGAAAAAATATAGCTGTATTATTAGTTAGTAAAAATCTGGTTTTATAAGTATTGTCATTTAGTATTTCTTTTATATGATATTTTTTTATATTTCCTTCGATAATAAATTTTTCACACATAATGCCCAACGCTGATTCTATATTGTTATCTTTTAATCGGAAAACATTTTTTTCGAAAGATAAAAAGTCGTTATTATTTTTTATAAAGTCATTAACTACAATATCTGGAAAATTTTGGACAAACATTTTTATCATATTTTCTTCATTGGTAATAACAGCGTTTTTCGATATTA
>JAEWEF010000076.1 GCA_023389595.1 Fusobacteriota bacterium | reverse complement strand
TATCGCTAATACTCTATGGGCTTTTATCAACTTTTCTGTAATTTCTCTATCAATCTCTATCTTTGGATTTGGAGGTAATTTTGAAGGACAAAAAGAAAAATATGCCATATCACCAGATAATTGTTTTCTGAAAATTCCTGCTCTTTCTTTTTTCATATATCATACCTCCTTTTGAAATACTATCAAGATTATATCATACTTATTTCAAAAAATCAAATATTTCTGAAATAAGTATATATTTTCCCACTCCATATTTCAAAAAGATATAATAAAAAAACACCTACTTTGATATAAGTGATTTATTTTATTAAATACTCAAAAATAAATCTCATCTTTGATTTAAAAATCTTACTAACATATAATGTCTTAACCCTTAAATCTATAGTATCTTCTGGTATCCAAAAATATGGAACGATTATATATTTATCATATTCGTCAATAGGTGGAAATACTAAAACAAAAGCTGTAAGGTCAGTAGTTGAGGATAAATCTCGAGCAGTATAGCAAAAAGTGTGAGTGTTGGGACGAGTTTAAACTATGCAATAGCACAACAATACGGAAGTAGATACAAAATAAGAGCAAGGAATGCTAAATATTTAAATAAAAAAACTCTCTTTTATTAGAGAGTTTATTTTCAAATGGTGCCCAGGGCGGGACTCGAACCCGCAAGGTATTGCTACCGGCAGATTTTGAGTCTGCTACGTTTACCAATTTCGTCACCTGGGCAATATGCTCGCTTAATTATGATATAATATTTAAAAGAAAAAGTCAAGGCTTAATAATGCCTTTTTCCACATATTTTTCTATAGTTGGGAATATAATATTTTCATAAACTTCTGGCAAATATTCTTTTATCATTTTTGTCCTATTCAAAACTTTTTCTCTATTTGGAGAAAATTTTTTCCAAGTATGGCCGTCAGAGGATATATTTTGTAAAAATCCTTGAAATTTATCAAATGCGTTTGCAAATAGTGATTCTTTCGTCTTTGCTTCTTCGAATTCTTCCCACAAAGATAAATATTCTTTATTTTGTTCTTCTGGAAGCAAAGAAAAAATTTTTTTTGCAGATGACAATTCAGATAAAAATTTTTCTTCTGCAGAATATTCAGAAAAAGTTGGTGTATCACCAGAGTATATTTCAACTAAATCATGAATTAGAATCATTTTTAAAGCTTTTGAAATATCTATATCATTATAAATGAAATATTCTTTTAATATTATTGCACTCATACATATGTGCCAACTATGTTCAGCATCATTTTCTTCTCTTTTGTTTAAAACTAAAGATTGTCGAAAAATATCTTTCGCCTTGTCTATTTCTATTAAAAAATTTATCTGTTTAAGTAATTTTTCGTTCACGGTATTACCTTTCTAATATCATTTCCATAACGGCACCATGTTTATCAGTAAATATTAATTTTTCTCCATCAAAAGAAATTTTTTCATTTTCTTGTAGCGAAGTTATAAATTGAAATTCTTGTATCATGTCTTGTCTTGGACCAGCTGCTCGTGTCATCGCCATATTATTATCTATCAAAAGTTTATTATCTTTAATTTTATATCCAGCAAAATATCTATTTATACCAGTTGAACCAAAAATTCTTTCATTATCAAATCCTATTGTAATTTTATTGTTAGTAGATAGTGTAAAGTTTTTGTTAATTAGATCTTCTTTTTTTAATTTTACTTCTTCTTGAATAATCATATTATTTTCTTCTTTCATTACATTTGTATCATTTACATTATTTGTTAATTTTTCTGCTGTAGTACAAGAAGCAATAAATAAAGTGGCAAATAACATAGTTATAATTTTCTTTTTCATATTATACCTCCTGTTTGTAATTATATCACTTTTACTTCAATTTATGAAGATAATTTTTTATTTATTGAAATATGTCTATTTAAGTGGTAAAATTATAAATTATATATACTGGAGGTACATTATGGAAAACGTTTATAAATCAAAATTGGATCTAATAGAAACGGAAGTTGCAATTAAAAAAGTAAAGGATTTTTTCCAAATAAATCTTGCTAAAGAATTGGATTTATTAAGAGTTTCTGCTCCTCTATTTGTTACTCCAAAATCTGGATTAAACGACAATTTAAATGGTGTTGAAAGACCTGTTTCTTTTGATACTAAAGATGGAGAAAATGTAGAAATAGTTCATTCACTTGCTAAATGGAAAAGAATGGCTTTATACAGATATAATTTTGAAAAATATAAAGGGTTGTACACAGACATGAACGCAATCAGAAGAGATGAAGATACTGATTTTATACATTCTTATTATGTTGACCAATGGGACTGGGAAAAAATTATAGATAAAGAAGATAGAAACGAAGAGTTTCTTAAAGAAACAGTTAGAAAAATATATAATGTTTTTAAAAAGACAGAAGATTTTATTACAACTGAATATCCAGTACTTACAAAAAAACTACCTGATGAAATAACTTTTATAACCACTCAAGAACTTGAAGATAAATACCCACTTTTAACTCCTAAAAATAGAGAGCACGAGGCCGCTAGAGAATACGGAGCAATTTTTCTTATGAAGATAGGAGGAAGTCTTAAATCTGGAAAAAAACATGATGGTAGAGCCCCTGATTATGACGATTGGGAACTAAATGGAGATATTATATTTTATTATCCACAACTTAATATAGGATTGGAATTATCTTCTATGGGAATAAGAGTTGATAGAGATTCGCTAATAAAACAATTAGAATTAAGTAATTGTGAAGAAAGAAAAACTCTACACTATCATAAAATGGTGTTAAATGATGACCTGCCTTACACTATAGGAGGAGGTATAGGACAGTCTCGTATATGTATGTTCTTTTTAGATAAGTTACATATAGGGGAAGTCCAAGCATCTATATGGCCTGAGGAAGTTGAAGAAATTTGTAAAAAAATGAATATAAAATTATTATAAAATAATAAAAGGATAAACTTAGTATAAAGTTTATCCTTTTTATTTAGCCGTTTAATTTTAAAACAGATACAAAAGCTTCTTGAGGAATATCAACATTTCCTATACTTTTCATTCTTTTTTTACCTTCTTTTTGTTTTTCTAATAATTTTTTCTTTCTTGTAATATCTCCTCCGTAACATTTAGCTGTTACATTTTTTCTATATGCTTTTATAGTTTCTCTTGCAATTATTTTAGAACCAAGCGCTGCTTGTATAGGAATTTCAAATTGTTGTCTAGGTATAACTTCTCTCAGTTTTTCACAAATTAATCTTCCTCTTGAGTAAGCAGTGTCTATATGTGTTATAAACGAAAAAGCATCGACTATTTTTCCTGAAACAAGTATATCAACCTTTACAAGATCAGATTTCTTATAATCACTTACTTCATATTCAAAAGATGCATATCCTTTAGTTCTTGACTTTAGCTTATCATAAAAATCAATAACTATGTCTGCAAGAGGTAATTCATAAGTTAACATAGATCTATTTTCATCTATATAATCCATAGAAATAAAAATTCCTCTCTTCTCTTGACAAAGCTCCATAACGCTTCCAACAAAATCTTTCGGAGTAATAATTTTTCCTTTTATAAAGGGTTCTTCTATATAAATTTTTCCTTTACTCTGATCAGGGAATTCACAAGGATTATTTATTATTAGTTCTTCGGAATTGTTTATGTTTATCTTGTATTCAACAGAAGGTGTTGTAGAAATTAAGTCTATATTGTATTCCCTTCTAAGTCTTTCGACAATAATTTCCATATGAAGTAATCCCAGAAATCCACATCTAAATCCAAATCCTAGTGCAATAGAAGTTTCTGGAATAAAAGTCAGAGATGCATCATTCAGTTGTAATTTTTCCAATGAATCTCTAAGAACTTCATAATCATCTGTAAATAGAGGATAAATACCAGCAAATACCATTGATTGAGCAGGTTTAAATCCGTCCAGTGGAAATATACAAGGATTTTTAACATGAGTTATAGTATCTCCAACTCTAGTATCATGTATAGTCTTAACTCCCGTAATTATATATCCAACAGATCCTGCAGTTAATTCTTCTTTTGGATTCATATTTGGAGAAAATATTCCAGTTTCTAAAACTTCTAATTCTTTCTCTGTAGACCAGATTTTTATTTTATCTCCCTTTTTAATTTTACCATCAAGTATTTTTATATATGTAATTACTCCTCTGTAATCATCAAAATGAGAATCAAAAATTAAAGCTTGAAGAGGTTTTTCTTCCTGAAAATTCGGATAAGGAATATTATTAACTATAGATTCTAAAACTTCCTCTATTCCGATACCATTTTTTGCAGAACAAAGAACTGCATCATCAGCAGGTAAACCTATTATATCTTCTATTTCGTTTTTTACTTTTTCGACATCAGCTGCAGGTAAATCTATTTTATTAATAACAGGTACAACTTCAAGATTATTTTCTATTGCTAAATAAACATTTGCTAAAGTTTGAGCTTCAACTCCTTGTGCTGCATCAACAACAAGTAACGCTCCTTCACAAGCTTTTAAAGATCTAGATACTTCATATATAAAATCTACGTGGCCAGGAGTGTCTATCATATTTAGTTCGTATTCTTCTCCATCTTTGGCTTTATAAAAAATAGTTACAGCTTGAGCTTTTATAGTTATTCCTTTTTCTCTTTCTAGATCCATAGAATCTAAAATTTGACTTTTCATTTCTCTTTCTGAAATAGTTCCAGTGTATTCTAATAATCTATCTGCTAAAGTTGATTTTCCGTGATCTATATGTGCTATTATAGAGAAATTTCTTTTTTTTCTAATATCCATTATTCCCCCTAGACTTCTTTGTGTTCTATTTTTAATTTAGTATTTTTACCTTTATAAGCTTCAAAAAGTACTATATTTATATAGTTACAATTTTTAGTTAAAAATCTTATTTTAGATAAAGAAAAATTATATTTATTAAGCATAACTATAATCTCTTCTAGTCTATGCAATCTGTGTACAAAAAAAATTTTACCCACAGGTTTTAGTAATCTTTTAGAATTTGATATAAACTCTTCTAAATTAAGGTAATATTCGTGTCGTGATATATATTTATTAATATCTTTATTAACTGGCTTGCCGTCCACTGTCATAAAAGGCGGATTAGATATAATAATATCGTAATAATTAGATTTTTTATATTTTCTTATATCAGAATTAATTAATCTAAATTTATCACTTAAATTATTTAATTTAAAATTTTTTTCAGCTATTTCAATATTTTCTTTTTGTATCTCTACAGCATCAAATTCTTCTATATTATTTTTATTTAGTAAGATAGGTATTATTCCATTTCCTGTCCCTATTTCAAGTACTTTGCTTGGATTATCTATATTTATGAAATGAGATAATTCGACAGTGTCGGTTGATAATTTGAAACCTTTATCAAGTTGGTAAATTTTATTTCCGTTATCTAAATCTATTAATTTAGTTTTATTCATAATTATTTTATTACTCTCTTTCAAGATCTAAATTTTCTAACTCTTCAGGAGATTTAATCTTTTTTAGTTTAGAAGCTTCCTTTTTGTTAAATTTTATATCTTCTATATTAAATCTCATTATACCTTTATCTTCTACATCTACATATAAAAATCCGTTAAGAGGATTAATACTAGTTACTTTACCGTTTCCAGACTCTGTTGTTACAATTTGGTTAACGGTAGGAAATTGTGCTAGAGCTTCTTCATAAGTGGCATATTCATACCCTATACAACATAGTAATCTACCACAGACACCAGAAATTTTTGCTGGATTAATTACTAGACCTTGATCTCTTGCCATTTTTATTGAGACAGAATCAAATTTGTTTATAAAAGTTCTACAACATAATTCTTTCCCGCATAATCCTATATTACCAAGTATTCGTGCTTCATCTCTAACACCTATTTGTCGAAGTTCTATTCTAGTTTTAAATATATTAGCTAAATCTTTTACAAGTTCTCTGAAATCGATTCTCCCTTCTGCAGTAAAATAAAAAATTAATTTTGATTTATCAAAATTATATTCAGTCGTAACTAGCTTCATATCAAGATTATGTTTTTTGATATTTGTAGAACATATTTTAAAAGCTTTTTTTGAATCTTCTTTTATCATTTTGTAACAATTTATTTCACTTACGTCTGCCTTCTTTATTATTGGCTTCAAAGGTGATGTTAATTGAGAACTAGAAATTTTAATTGGAGCACCGCAAGCAATTCCTACTTCCTTTCCTCTAATCGTTTCAACAATTAAAAAATCTCCTTTTTTTATATTCATATTTGTTAATAGTTCAAAATAATATCTTTTTTTCGTTGTTTCAAATAAAACTACAACGACATCGTGTGTTGTTTCTATTAAAGATTCTTGATTATTTTCAAGATTTAAGTTTAAATTTTCCATATTATCTCCTAATTAAATTAACCCTTCCGCTAAAAAACTTTTAAAACCGTATTTTGAAATAATAATATGATCTAGTACAGTTATATCAAATAGAGATAAAGCGGATATAAGTTTTTTAGTTATTTCTATATCACTAGATGATGGAGCAAGATTTCCAGACGGATGATTATGTACAAAAACAACTGATTTAGCATCGTATCTCAATATGTTTTTAACAATTTCTCTAATGTATATATAACTTTTATCTAGAGTCCCTTTAAATTCCATAGGAATCCCTATAACTTTATTCTGAGTATCTAAATATATTATATAAAATTTCTCAACATTTTCAAAAGAAAGAACACTTCTAAGATAATTAATTAAAGTACTCGTATTTTTTATTGGAAGATTAATGTTACTATCTATTAAAAATTCTTTATATAGTTTGCTTGTTATTTGTGCAATTAAAGATAATAAAATCAGAGATTCATCTCCAAAACCATCTATATTTGAAAGTTTATCAGATGTAGATTTTATTACCTTCGTTATTTTCTTTTTATCTACTAATGGATTTTGAATATAATTATTTTTATAAATATTATCTAATTCTTTTATGCATTCAGAAAAAACTCCATCTAAACTACCACAAGATTTTATTAAATCCTTAGCAATTTGTTTGGTATCTTTTCTTTTTATAACATAAGTTAATAATAATTCCAAAATTTCATAATCGTGAAAAGCATCTATTCCATTCAACACAAAAGATTGTTTTAGACGATTTCTGTGATTTTGATTTTCCATTTATACCTCCGTGAACATTTTGTAAACTTCATCTGGAGTTTTCATATTATTAGATACACCTATAGCACAATCTATGATTGGATAAGCAAGAACAGCCCCAGTACCTTCTCCCAATCTCATATTCATATTCAAAAAAGTTGTTGTTTTTAATTCTTTTAAAATAGTTTTCATTCCTGGTTCTTCGCTTTTATGTGTAAATAAAATATAGTTTTTAATATTAGGATTTAACTTAACAGCAGCCAATGCAGCTACACCAGAAATAAATCCATCAACTAGCATAAGCTTTTTATTTAATGCACATCCTATATACATTCCTACCATTACACATAAATCTATTCCTCCAACATGAGAAAGAATTTCAAAAATTCCCATATCGAATGTATTATATTTTTCACAAGATTCTTTTATTATTCTCTTTTTATTTATAAGAGAAATATCAGAAAGACCTCCACCTCTGCCAACAATATTTTCAATATTTTCTTTTGTGATTGAATAAAGAACTGCAGAACTTGTAGTGGTATTTCCTATTCCCATTTCTCCATTAGAAAATATATCGAAATGCTTTCTATCATTAATAATATCTATGCCAAGTTTTATAGATTTAAAAACTTCCTCTAACGACATAGCTCTTTTTTTATAAAAATTATCAGTTCCCTTTCTTATATTAAAATTGTAGTAATTTGGATATTGTCTTTTTATATCCGATATCATACCAACATTTATTACATCTAAATTTATATTTAATTCTTTACAAAAAATTCCAATGGCAGCAATATTATTAAGCATAGCTTCACTAACTAAAGATGTGTATTCTACCGGGCAAGAAGAAACTCCCTCTTCTATGATTCCATTATCTGCTGATACTACTATATGACATTTTTTAGAAAGTTGTCTTAAAGGATAACCATATATACCAGCTAATTTTATGACAATATCTTCTATAATACCTAAACTTTTATACGGTTTCATTTTTTCATCAAGGGATTTCTCTGCATTTTCTGCATATAAATTATTTATTGGTTTTATATTTTTAATTAATTCCAATACTTCTTCTTTTAACATAAAATAATCTATTCCTAATAAAATTTAGTTAAATAGGCAAAATCTAAGTTGCCTTCAATAATAATAATACTTCCATTTTTTACTTTAAATTTCCAATAAAAATCTAAAGTATGTGACAATAGATGACTTATAATACAATTAATAGGTCCCCAATGAGAAACTATTAGATTGTCTTGATTAAAATCTAAAGTTTTCAAAAATGACACAACTCTCTCATACATCTCTTTAGGACTTTCTCCTGTTTCATAATTATAATTATCCCAATCGTCTTTCATTTTTTCATATCCTTCAGGATATTTATTTATTATTTCATTTAATGTAAGTCCTTCAAAAAGTCCAAAATCAATCTCCTCCAATCTAGTATCTTTTATAATATCTTTTTCAAGATAGTTTACTATGTTAGCAGTTTGAAAAGTTCTTTGTAAAGGACTAGCATATATTCTATCGTAATGAATATTCATTATATTTTCTCTAGCTAACTCGGCTTGGGAAATACCGTTATCGTTTAAAGGAGGATTAAGTTTTCCAAAATATATAGCATTTACATTATGTTCCGTTTGTCCGTGTCTTATAAGTATAATTTTTCCCATATAACCTCCCTTAATTAATATATATAAAAATTGTAATAAATAAATATAATATTTCAGAAATTTCAACTATCGCACCAAGTATATCTCCGGTAATGCCCCCTATTTTTTTTGTTACATATTTAGAAAATATGTAGCTAAATAAAATAACGGATGCAAATGAAATTGAAACATTTAAATGATAATAATAATAGTAAAAAATTATAAAAATAAATGCTAACAAAAAAGATGGTAATAAATGTATCGGTTTTGTATGTTCTATAAAAGATTTTGCCATCCCATTTTCTCTGGCATAATTAAAAAAGGCACAGCTAAATATACTTGATATTCTTGAAATAATAGGCATAAGTAGAATAAAATCTTCTAAATTATAATATATTATTTCATATATAAGAGCAGTTTTAATAATTATAGAAAATATAAGTGCAATAACTCCGTTAGTACCTACGTGAGAATCTTTCATAATTTCTAAAATTCTTTCTTTAGGTCTGTAGCTAAAAATACCATCAAAAGTATCTGCTAATCCATCTAAGTGAATAGCTCCGGTTATTAAAACTTCAAATAAAACAACTAATACTGATATAATGATATGGTTTAAATTTAATATAAGTAATATTTTTGATAAAATTATCATTAAAATTCCTATTATTAAACCTACTAGCGAGAATAACTTCATAGATTTTCCCATGTTTTCTTCTGAATAATCAATATTAGGTACGGGAATTCTTGTCATAAAAGATAGAATCAAAATAAACTTTTTCAATTATTTTTTCTCCTTTATTTGAATGTTAATTCCAGAAACTGACAAGTAAGCTTCGTCAGCATGTTTAGCAATAAGTTGATTAGCTAATCCAAGTAAATCTTGAAAATATCTTCCTAAAGAGAAATTGGACACTAATGTCATACCAACCTCGCTACTAACTATTACAGAATCTAGTTTACTTTTTTTTAAAAAAAGAAGTAAATTTTCTAATTCTTTCAAAATTTTATTAAATACAATTTTAATATCTTCTTGACTTGCGTTATCCCAGTCTATATCATAAGAAAAAATCATTTGATTGGATATCATATTTGAAATACAATCTATAAGAATCACATCAAATTCATTGACGTACGGTTCTATATTTTCTATTATATTTGAATAAGATTCAATAGTATACCAAGATTTATCCCTTCTATCTTTATGTTTTTTTATTCTTGATTTCATATCATCGTCAGAAGGAATAGCAGTCGCTAAATATATTTTTTTATTATAATTATTTTCATAAATATATTTTTCTGAAAATAGGCTTTTTCCACTCCTAATTCCACCCGTACAATAAATTATTTTACCCAATTTATCACCTTAAATAAATTTATATTATAAATTATAACATAGTTTTATAGCTCTGTATATTAAAAAATCTTATTGTAAATCATATTTTTTTGTGATAGTATTTATTAAATAAGGAGGATATGTTACATGAACAAAATAGTAAAATTAGATCATGGTATAATTAAACATACTAGAAAAAAAAGACAAAATTCCAATAAAAAAACTTATTTTGAAATGTATAGATCTCCAAAAACTATTCAGGATTATATGTTCTACTTAAAAGATTTTTTAGATTTTATATATGAAGGAAATGGAAGTTTTAGTGAAGAAGAAATAATTCCTTTAATGAAGGATATAGATAAATCTGACGTAGAACAATATATATCAAGTTTAATTGATACAAGAAATTTAAAAAAAACTTCTATAAATAAAATTATTTCTGCATTAAAATCCTTGTATAGAGAATTGGAAGAGTATGGTATAGAAAATCCTTTTTCTAATGTTAGGCTATTTAAAACTACTAGAAATATAGATAATATACTTAAAATATCTTCTGAAGATATTAAAAATATAATAGATAATTTTAAAATAAAAAATGAAAAATCTTTTAGAAACTATGTAATACTTAACACACTTTATTATACGGGAATGAGAAGTGATGAATTGTTGCATATGGAATTTAGACATATTCTATCTAGAGATGATAATTATTTTTTGAAATTAGAAAAAACAAAATCTGGTAAGGAACAATATAAGCCTTTGCATCCAGAATTAATACAAATATTGCTTCACTATAAGGAAGAAATGCAATCTCTGTTTCAAATATCTAATGAAGAAATTTTAAATCATTATATTTTTTGTAGTAATTTTAAGGATAACCAAAAACTTTCTTACAAGTCTCTATATAATATAATAAAAAATATGGGACTTATAATAGAAAAAAGTATAAGCCCACATAATATAAGACATGCTATAGCAACTGAATTATCATCAAATGGAGCTGATTTGATTGAGATCAGAGATTTTTTAGGTCATAGCGACACAAGAGTTACAGAAATATATATAGATGCAAAATCTATAATAGAAAAAAAGGTTTTGTCTAAGATACCAAAAATAAATAAATAAATAATAAAAAATATGGGACTTATAATTTGAATAGTCCCATATTAATCTTTAAAATACTATTTATATATT
>JAEWEF010000064.1 GCA_023389595.1 Fusobacteriota bacterium | reverse complement strand
TTCCTTACAACTTCCACAGTCTTTAGGACTTTTTGGACCGGGCGAAATTATAATGCCATCAAGCAGATTTTTTTCTATCAATTCATCGATATATTTTAATTCCACCATATCATTCCTTATAATTTCAATTTCTACATCTTCTTCTAAAAAATATGAAACAAGATTATACACGAAAGAATCGTAGTTATCTATCATTAAAAACAAAATCTTACCTCCGTCCTATTATTTAATAAATTCTAACATTTAGAATATAAAAATGCTAGCTAGTTTTTTTGATTTTCAATTTTTATCGAATTTTCGTCAGAAAATGAAGATAAAAATTTTAGAAAATCAAACCCAGCGAAGCAATATTTCTGCGAAGCAGGGTGTTTTCAATTTTTATCGAGTTTTCGTTAGAAAACGAAGAGAAAAATTTTAGAAAATCAAACCCAGCGTAGCAGTCTTTTGCGGAGCAGGGTGTTTTCAATTTTTATCGAGTTTTTGTTAAAAAATGATGATAAAAATTTTAGAAAATCAAACCCAGCGGAGCAATCTTTCTGCGAAGCAGGGTGTTTTCAATTTTTATCAAATTTTCGTTAGAAAACGAAGAGAAAAATTTTAGAAAATCAAACCCAGCGAAGCTTTTTTTTGCGGAGCAGGGTGTTCTTGAGGCGCCGCCTCAAACTCCGTTAAGGGACTGCCGCCCCTTAAAACCCCGACTTTATTTTTTTACATTTATGAAAGGTATAATCAATTTTAAAAAAAACAAATATAAAAACAAAAAGATTTTTATACATAATTAATTTTTTTCTCTATCTCGCGAGGGAGATGAAGGGCTCCGCCCTTCAATCCCAAAAACTTTTTCGTGGAGCAGGGTGTTTTCAATTTTTATCGAGTTTTTGTTAAAAAATGATGATAAAAATTTTTAGAAAATCAAACCCAGCGAAGCAGTCTTTTGCGAAGCAGGGTGTTATTGAGGCGCTGCCTCAAACTCCGTTAAGGGACTGTCGCCCCTTAAAACCCCACTTTTTATTTTTAATTTAAAATTTTTTTAACAACAAGGCTAGAGGTACAGGGAAAAGTCCCACCCCCGAAAAAATAATATGAGTGATTAAAAATTAAAAAATATTGCGATTAAAAGTTTTAGGGCTATTTTATTTTTTGGAATTTTCCAAATTCCATTATCCTATTTTTTTATTATTATTTATTAAAATTGTTTTTAACATTTTGTGTGATATATTCCCTCAAGTATTTAAACGGAAACGGAACTACAGTTAACCTGCCATATCTTACGAACTCAACTCCCATAAGTGGCAACAAATCTTTAAAAATTAATTTACTGCCATCCACTGCTTGTATTTCACGAATAGGTGTGGCTTTTTCTATATGTTGTGGCATTCCACTTCCAATTTCGCCAACCGAATATTTTGCACTGGTATCACTGCAGTCAAAATAATTGATATCTATATTTCCAGAAAAATTTTCACTTCTTTCCTTTTTACCACGTATATATGTTTTCAAAAGAATGTCGTAGTTTGTAAATATGTGATCTACAACTTGTCTTTTTGTATTATTTCTACTGAAGAATTTTACTATATCATTCTTTGCATAATGAGCATTTTTATCAATCTTAGAAATAGCCTTTTCAAGTTCGTCTTTTAATGTTTTATCGTCTGTAATCTTATCTAGTGATTCAAGCCAGACAATAACTTCTTCTCCTAAAAATTTTTTTTCTTTTGCCTTTTCAAGTTTAGAACCAATGTTACTGAAATTAGGCATAGAAAACATATTAGTATTTTTTATAAGGTTAATATTTCCATCAGCATCTTTGACTAAACCAAGTGTCTTTGATTCATTTTCATTAGAAATAAAATAGTCCATATATTTATCGTACTCTGATCTATTGAAAAGATTTCTATCTAGGACTTCAATTTGAAATGTACCATTTGGATGAATAGTCATGAAATAATACTTGTCGTATTCATATAAACCGAATATCCAGTCTGAAGTATAGCCATATTCGTTCCAATCCACCAATGTAATTGTGCCATTTGAAATATCTTTTTTGATTACTAGTTCTTTTAAAATATTATAAACTGCAGCATCTACATTGTAATTAAAAGTTTCAGGTGTAATATGCTGCACAGTATATCCGTCCAGATTTTCTTGGTACGGATCATTTCCATTATCTTTATAAAATGATTTATCGTGTATATATCGTATATTAAATTTACTTTTGGACAATTTTTTGTTGAAGCTATATTTTACATCGGGGAAAATTTCTTTTATTTTATTGGCAACCTCTTTCAAATATTTCTCTGAATCTAATAAGTTTACTTTATCTACAAAATTTATTTCGAAATCTAAAAGCATTTGTTCGACGACATGTTTGTATTTTTGCAAAGAATTTCGCTTATATTCCAAAACTTCATTAACCTCATAGCTTTTAAAATCAACTGTAATATATTGACCAAACTCATCACGTAAAGCACGTAAAATTACATATAGAACTCCTATCTTCGTATTTAAAAATTTTTCATAATTCGAAAAATCAAGAAATGTAATACTTGCTTTTCTCCCGTTTATCGGTTTAATAATAAAATTTTCTTTTTTACCCTTCTCTGCAGTCAATACTCGTTTTAAAGTGTAGTTATGGTCGCTGAATGAATATTGTGGGTAATCTATAAACTTTCTTTTTTCGAATATCATTTGCTTTTTAAGAGCGAGCGATGTCATACTGTGTGCCATCAATTTTACACACATATTCCTTTCGACTTTTATCTCAAGGCAATTTAAACTAGAGACAAAATTGCCTTGTTTATTCAACCATTCAGGTCGCAAACATAATAATTTACCAGATAAATTATTAAAAGATAATCTTTTATCTTGCGGACTCGTTAAAGCATTCAAAAATAATTGTGCCAGTATATTTTGTGGAACACTTCTGCTGTCATTGTACTCTATCGATAGGCTATCTCCATTTTCTTTCTCGTTCAATATTTTCACGAGATCGTTTTGAAAAATGTTCTTTTTAGTAAACATTACCCAAAAATTTTTCCCATTTTCAAATTGAATAGCCGATATTTTTACATTTTCGAGATCCAAAAACTGTGCTCCATTTTTTATAAATTGATCTGATGTCGTAATTTTATAAAAATCAAAATCTGAGTCAATTTTGTCATAGTCAAACTGAACAATCAGTTCGTTTGAATTAAGCGTTGTTATTCCCATTTAAATAACCCTCCTTAACGATTTCTTTTATCGTGTTTTCTTCTATTTTTTCGCTACCTTTTATATACAAACAAGGTATCTCGACAATTCTTTTATCATTGCTAGTGGTTATTTGATTATATTTATCTGACATAATGTTAATTATTATCGCC
>JAEWEF010000072.1 GCA_023389595.1 Fusobacteriota bacterium | reverse complement strand
GCTACCGTAGTGCAAAAAGCTAAAACTTTAAGTAAAAGTGCAAGAGGCGAGTTTGAAATAACCGACATCAACAAAATGTATTTAGCAGAAAAAAAATTAAATTTAAATATTTTAGGTCGTGGATTTTCTTGGTTCGATGCCGGCAACGAAAAATCTTTGTTGCAAGCCTCGAATTTTGTAGAAAGTGTGCAAGAAAGACAGGGAAATTACATAGCTTGTCTTGAGGAAATAGCACTTCAAAAAAAATGGATGGATAAACGAAAACTAGAAAATATTATAAAAACTTTTGAGAAAACTAAGTATGGTGATTACCTAAAAAAAATTATGGAGGAAGTATGAAAACATATTTAGTAACTGGTGGAGCGGGATTCATAGGGATAAATTTTGTAAAATTTTTGCTCCGAGAAAATAAACAAATTAAAATTATAGTACTTGACAAACTTACCTACGCTTCAAATATAGAAGCCTTAAAAGACGAAATAGAAAAAAATAAAATTATTTTTTACAGGGGAGATATAAACGACACAAATTTTGTGGAAGAAATTTTTCAAAAACACGACATAGACTACATTGTAAATTTTGCTGCAGAATCTCATGTTGATAATAGCATAGAAAATCCAACTCCATTTTTTACAACAAATATTATGGGCACAGTCAATCTGTTAAATATTGCTAAAAAATACTGGGAGATAAAAAAAAGTGTATACGGAGAAAAAAAATTTTTACAAATATCAACTGATGAAGTTTATGGCAGTCTTAATTTAGAAAGTGAAAATTCTTTTTTAGAAGGAGATAAACTCAGTCCTAGCTCTCCTTATTCATCGTCTAAGGCGGCAGCTGACTTAATAGTTTTATCCTATTATAAAACATATAATTTTCCTGTATTAATTAGCAGAACGACAAATAATTTTGGAGAGTATCAACATTTAGAAAAATTTATACCTGCAAGTATAACGAGACTTTTGAACGGAGAAAAAATAAAAATTTACGGAGATGGAAAAAACGTTAGAGATTGGTTGTATGTAATTGATAATTGTAGGGCTATTTACAAAATTTTAAATTTTGGAAAAATTGGTGAAATTTATAATGTGAGTGCATCCAACGAAATGAGCAACAACGAAGTTGCAAAAATTTTAATAGAAAAAATTAAAAGAACAGATAATTTTTACGATTATATAGAATATGTAGACGACAGGGCTGGTCACGACAGAAGATACAGTCTAGATAGTTCGAAAACGCAAAATGAATTGAATTGGAAAAAACACATTTCATTTGTTGAGGGAATAGAAAAAACGATAAAATATTTTAAAAAATAAAACTGGAGATAAGCTCCAGTTTTTATTTTATTTATATTAACCTATTCCTCCAAGTAATGCTCCGGCAACTAAAGCAAGAAGTGCTAAGAAACAGTATAAATATTTTCCTGTAGGATAGAACCAGTTTCCTATTTTATGTGTTGCTCCCATGTTAACTGCTTCTTCAGTAAATTCTTTACCTGCAACCCAGAATAACATTATTCCTGCAAGTAATGCTCCTAGAGGGCAGATATAAATAGATACAAAATCCATCCATTCTCCAACTATAGCTTGTATACTTATAGCTACTGCAACACCTATTAAGTGCATTATAGCAGTTGCAACAACTCTTTTTGCTTTAAATTTTTCCTGTAAGAAAGCAACAGGAGCTTCGTACAAATTCACTATAGAACTTAGTCCAGCAAAAAGTACACAGACATAGAAAATTACACCTATTATTCTACCTCCAGCCATATTATTCATAATATTTACTAAGTAAATGAACATAAGTCCTGGACCACCAGATGATAATTCTGCTCCACCAACTGCCATAGCTGGAATGATAACACAGGCTGCTAATAGTGCTGCAAGCGTATCAAAAAATGCAACGTTTTTAGCTGCGTTAGGTACGCTTTCCTTTTTGCTCAAATATGAACCATAAATTACTGATCCATTACCTGCAACAGAAAGAGAAAAGAAAGCTTGACCAAATGCAAATATCCAAAGTATTGGATTAGCAAGTGCCTTAGGATTAACTGTGAATATATACTTGTATCCGTTAAAAGCTCCAGGTTGAAACATAATGTAAAGTCCTAAAAATACAAATAGGAAAAATAATATAGGCATCATAATTTTGTTGGCTTTTTCTATACCGCTAGCTATACCAAGTGACATTATTGCAAAACTTACAAAAAGAGCTATAATTATCCATACATTTGCTCCACCAGCTGACGCAGTTTGACCAAAAGTTCCTCCTATTAAATCTAAATCTGACTGCATAGCATACATTGAACCGTTAATTGCCATCCAAGCATATTTGAATATCCAACCCATAACACAAGAATATCCTATTGCTAGAGCTAGAGATCCAAGAACTGGTATAATGCCAAGTGCTTCTCCAAGTTTTCTGTTACCTTTTTTAGCCGTACACATACCGAATGCACCGACAGGACCAGCCGCTGCAGCTCTTCCCAAAGCAAATTCTGCTATAACTCCGGTAGAAGCTATTAAAACGACAAAAATGAAATATGGTATTAAGAATGTCATTCCACCCCAAGCTGAAACTAGCACGGGAAATCTCCATATATTACCCATACCAACTGCGGAACCAATACATGCTAAGATAAATCCCCATTTGGTACTAAAGCCATCTCTTTTTTCTAAAGAATCACTACCTGTCATAAATACACCCCCATTCAATTTGCAGAAAGACAAAACATTAAAAAATCTATTTATTTGGATAAGGTTCAAGGAAAGCATGGAAGTGTCTCATAGGTAGCTCACGTCCTGCAACTATTCTCATATTAGGTATGCTTTCTCTATCTTCATACAATGCTTTTACAGCGGCTATTACGTAGTCTAAATGTTCCTGTGAATACATGCTACGATTTATAGCAAATCTTACAACATTAGAAACTTCTTCTTGTTGTTCTGGAGTTTTTAGATCGTATTCCATAGAATAATCTCCAAGTTCCGCTACTCTTATTCCGTAACGACGTATAAGTTCTATACTAAAACCTTGACCAGCAAAAGTATCGTGTCCTCTTTTTCCGTCAAAAAATTCATCCATATTAATGTAAACTCCGTGTCCACCGGCAGGTAATACAACACCTTTTACTCCTGCTTTATAGAATCCTTCTGCAAGATAGTTTGCTTGTTGAACTCTTTCGTCTAAATAATTGAAGTTACAACATTCATAAAGTCCAGCAGCAAGAGCCATTATATCTCTTCCTGACAAACTTCCATAAGAATCGTTACCGTAAGAACAAATTTGTTTTACTTTTAATAAAATTCCTACATCAGTCTTAACAGTTCCGTCGTCGTTAAAATCAGAGAATTTTTTCCAGAAATATCCTTTATCTCTAAAAGCTAAAACTCCACCCATATTTGCGTGTCCGTCTTTTTTAAGTGAAGCAGTGAAACCGTCACAATAAGAGAACATTTCTTTTGCAATTTCAGGTATAGATTTGTCTGCATATCCTTCTTCATTCATTTTTATGAAGTAACAGTTTTCTGCCCATCTTGCTGCATCCAACATAAAAGGTATTTCATATTTGTGAGCTATCTTTGCAGTTTCTCTTATACTTTTCATTGATACTGCTTGTCCACATACAGTGTTATTAGTTATAGTTGTATATATCATAGGTATATTTTCAGGACCAACAGCATCGATTAATTGTTGTAATTTTTGTACATTCATATCTCCTTTGAAAGGATTTTTTTCGTATCTTCCACCTTCAGGAACTTCGTATAACAATTCTTTGTTGTATAAATTACGAGGAACGGAACCCATTTGTTTTATATTTCCTTCAGTAGTATCAAAATGTCCATTAGAAGGAATAGTAAAAACTTTTCCTGGATGCCTTTGTGCTAAAATATTTCTAACTATTTCAAATAGTATAGATTCTGCTGCACGACCTTGTGGCATTAAAAATGTATTTGGTCTTTCAAGTTGAGCGGCTCCACCATTAAATAGTCCGCCCTCATATTCGCATAGGTACATTTCATTCATCATTTTTTCTATATCTTGACAATCAGTTCTTACTAAATCGATAATTTTCTTTTGATTATCTCCTCTTTCGAAACAATCTCTCATAGCATCTAATAAAACGTAGTAACCTTTATTTCTTCCGTAAGACTCATCTCCTAAAAACATGGCAGACCATTGTTGATCTGTCATTGCAGTTGTACCAGAATCTGATAGCATATCTATAGTTAACATTCCAGCAGGGAAAGCAAACTCGTTATAATGTGTAGCTTTTAACGCTCTTTCTCTTTGTTCTAAAGTAACTTCAGGAATATTTCTTTTTACATAAGCAAAAGATTTTGGTGTAGCAACATTTAGTTTATACTCTTTCATAAAAATATACCTCCATAATATTTTTTGTGGTATTAATTAATATTAAAATTAAAATAAATATATGTAAATAATATTTTGGCATTAATATATTAAAAAATTAAATAATACCTATTGATAATATATTATCACTGTGATAAAATATTGTCAAATATAAAAAATATTTTTTTAAAGGAGTTTTATGAAAAAAGAAACTATACAACAATACGAAATACTTGTATCTTTTTTAGGAAAAGTTTTGGGGCCGTCATATGAAATTGTTTTACATGAAATAAATAATAATGAAGTCAGAATGTTATCAATAGTGAATGGAGGAATCAGTAATCGTATTGTTGAAAATACAATTTCAGAAAGAACTTTAAATATAATTAAAGAAAAAAGATACAGCGAAAATTATACTGCAAACGATATAGTGCGATTAAAAAATTCAAAAAAGTTACGTTCTTCTAGCATGTTTATAAAAGAGAATGAAAAAATAGTAGGCATGCTTTGTATAAATTTTGATGATACGAGATTTAGTAGCATAACTATAGATTTACTTCGTAATATACATCCGGATATATTCTTGGATCATTTTTTGTCAGACATACAGCACAATATTTTTTATGAAAAAGCTAAAAATGATTTTGAATCAGAAGAGAAAATAGAAACGATGGATAACATAGACAACATAGAAACTCTTATGGAAAATATCTACACAGAAATCGTAAAAAAACTTCAGTTTCCTATGGATAGATTAAAAAAATCTGAAAAAGAAAAAATAGTTGAAAAACTTTACGATAAAGATTTTTTTAAACTGAAAGAATCTATTCCTTTTGTGGCAAAAAAGTTAAATTGCTCTCTATCTACAATGTATAGATATGTTAAAAAATTCGATAAATAAAAAAATGCGTTTTCAAAACGCATTTTTGTTTTACATTAATTCTTCATTTTGTGAGGCTTTTTTAATCAACTTGTGGAAATATATCAGTGCGATAAGGTTAGGTATTACCATAAAACCGTTTAACATATCTGCAAGTTCCCAAACTAATTCTACTTTTTGTACGGAACCGAAAATTATACAAGCCATAACACATATTCTATAAATATTTATTGCCTTAGGGCCAAATAGATATCTAATGTTTGCTTCACCGAAGAAATACCAACCTATTATTGTTGAAAAAGCAAAGAAGAAAAGTGAAATTGCAACAAAAACTACACCGAAATATCCACATACTCCTTCAAAAACTTTTTGAGTTAAAATTATACCTGTATAATCTTTGAAGTCAACATGGGAAGTAAGTATAACAAGTGCAGTAAGCGTTAAAACTATAAATGTATCAATAAATACAGTTATTATAGCAAGATTACCTTGTGCGTTAGGATTTTTTACTTTTGCAACTGCGTGAGCGTGTGGAGTAGAACCCATACCAGCTTCGTTAGAAAAAAGTCCTCTTGCAACTCCATATCTTATTGCTTTTTTCATTCCCGCTCCAGCAACTCCACCAAGTATTGCTTCACTAGAAAAAGCATTTACAAATATTGCCTTAAATGCCATTAAAACATAGTTGTGATTTATACCTATTATAATTATACACATAATTACATATATTATCGCCATAGTCGGTACAACTTTTTCTGTAAAAGATGCTATTCTTTTTACTCCACCAAAAAACACACCTGCTCCTAAAATTGCAATTACTATTGCAGTTATATAAGGAGGTATACTGAATGCATGTTCGAACGCAACACTTATAGAGTTTGCTTGAACACCATTTCCCATAAAACCTAGTGCAAGTATACACGAAACTGAGAAAAATATTGCCAAAAATTTAGCAAGAAAATTTTTATTAAACATATTTTCTATGTAGTATGATGGCCCTCCTGTAACAGTTCCATCTACATTTTTTTTGAAAAGTTGACTCAAAATGGCTTCGGCATAAATTGTTGCCATACCAAAAAATGCACTCACCCACATCCAGAAAATAGCTCCAGGGCCACCAGAAACAATAGCAGTCGCTGCTCCTGCCAAATTTCCTGTTCCTACTTGTGCAGCAACGGCTGTAGCTAAAGCTTGAAAAGAAGACATTCCATGTTTTCCAGCTTCTTCTCCACTAAGAGAAAAATCTCCAGTTAACTGTTTCAATCCCTTACCAAATCTTCTAATTTGTACAAAATTTAGTCTGATAGTAAAATAAAGTCCTGTTCCAACTAATAATACTATAAGTATTAATCCCCAAAATAAACTATTAATATCTGACACCAATTTTAACATTTTTCTCTCTCCTTAAAATTATTTTACAACAAAAAAAGAGTCTTCATCAAGACCCTCTAGAATTATAAAATAATTATACAAACACAAAAATATAAAAATATTTATGCGTATAATTACTCTGTCCTTTTACCTGAGAGTTTAGGCCTTACGGCTTTGCTCCTTCGGTGCCCTTGCGGATCTCTCCAGAGGTTCGTCCAAAACGAGTCCTTTTACCTGAAAGATTTACTTCTTCGGTGTTCTTACGAATCTCTCCTCGCTTCTTCATCCGATCTTATTCA